>CAZBTB010000326.1:0-2164 GCA_964494605.1 uncultured Lachnospiraceae bacterium | reverse complement strand
CCTCCGTTAAAATTATACTCCGCATAAATTATAACAGATACTTGTTGATTTGTAAACAAAAAAATACTTCGTAAACAAAAAATCCCCCTCTCTTTAATAAAGAAGGGATTTTTTCGCGGGTTACTTTTCTTCTTTTTCTCTCTTTTCGATTTTCTCGTAAATTTCTTTTAGCGCAAAGAACACGGATTTCGGGTTGCGGTATTCGGTTACCGCGCCCTTGTTGTTCATACCGCGCGGCCGCGTCATTTCCATTTCCTTTGCCGAGCGCATATCGCAGTATTGCCAATATAAAAATCCTTGAATATCATCGCGCGAATAAAAATATTCGACGGTTTTTTTGATGTTCTGACATTGCGAGCTTTCCAGCCACTTGGTGTCGTAGAACGAGGTTTGACCGACAAGCCCCTCGAGTCCGTGCTCGGAAACGATTATCGGCTTACCCTCGCAGCCTTGTTTTTTCATGTTTTCGATAACTGCTTCGAAATATTTTCCCCATTCGGGAATACCGCCCTTTTCATACCATCCGATATACTTATTGAGCGATACAAAATCACAGTAACGGAAGCATATATCCAAATGGTCTCTATTCGATGCAAACGTAATAAGTCGGCTGCCGTCCAGCGATTTATTGAGATTGTACAGCTTTTCGGTCAAAACGCGCCCCGCCTCCGTATCCGTGGCAACCTCGTTGTGCAGTCCCCAAACGCAAATGCTCGGGTGATTGAAATCTCTTTTCACCATGTTTTCGTGCATGGACAGCGCACGGCTTTGCAGCGTTTCGTTTGCCAGCGATTCTTCCGTCGCGCCCCACATGGGAATCTCTTCCCATACCAGAATTCCCGTTTCGTCGCAGTAATCGAGCGTTTCCCTTGCAACGGGATAGTGCGAACAGCGCACGAAATTTGAATGCGCAGAACGGATTATATCGATGTCGCGCTTGCTTACCGCGAAAGGCACGGCAAACCCGAAAGACGGGTGCTCCTCGTGACGGTTGAATCCGCGCAAAATCATGCGACGTCCGTTAAGATAGAATTTCCCCTTTTCTGCGGTGAACGTCCTGAACCCGATGCGCTCGGACAGAACGGCGTCACCGACCTTAAGCTCGACTGTATATAAGTTGGGCGCATCGGTGTCCCACAGCTTGATTCCGCTCATGTCGAAAGGAATTTCGATTTCGTTCTTAAGCTCCGCCTCGCCGTCGAATTTAACGACGCCGTCCGCCGTCAGCGTCACGGGCATTTTTGCGCCGCTTGTCGTTTTATCGAACAGTAATTCGGCACGTGCCGTGAGCTTTGCCGACTTTTTATCCTTACTCAGCTCATACGGAACGTGCAAATGCCTGATCAGCGCCGTTTCGAACGAATGAACCTCAACGGGTCTGAACAGTCCGCCGTGATGATACCAATCCACCCACGCTCTGGGAATAGTCGTTATTTCGTCGCACTCGTTATTTACCTTTACGGTAAGCTTGTGCACGCCTTTACCTATACCTATAAGCGGCAGATCGTACTCGCCGAACGTTCCGTAATATTCGCCCGCCTTTTTGCCGTCCACGAAAACACAGCAAGAATTCAGCACTCCGCAAAAACGTATCATAACGTTGTCCGCTTCTGCGTTAAATTCGGTTTCGTACCACGCGTCGCCGAAAAATCCGTAATATTCGTTCTCTATATTCCAGCACGACGGAACGTACAATTTATCGGCGTCACCGGGAAAAGCCTTCTCCCATTGCTCCCTCTCTCCCCTTTTCTCGGGGTCGATACGAAACGCCCACAAACCGTCCAGACGATAAAACTTTTCTCTTTCGGTGGTGTAAAGTCTCATTTTCTTCTACCTCTTTTTCATATTCGGATTTCTCTTAAAATATTATACATCTTTTTTGCTAAGTAAAACAAGACTTTTTATTGATTTATTTTTGCCCTATTTTGACCTGTTTTCAAAATAAACAAATATGGCTCGATATTACATCGAGCCATATTTGTAACGGGCGCATAGAACTTTTTTAAAGCTCTCTATGCTAATGGTGGCGGGAGTGGGACTTGAACCACACGACCTTCGGGTTATGAGCCCGACGAGCTACCAACTGCTCTATCCCGCGATATAGGGGGGGGAAACCTCGCTGCGTTTCCGACGGCTTAGCGCCGCTTCGGGTTATACTCGCTGT
>CAZBTB010000325.1:0-2183 GCA_964494605.1 uncultured Lachnospiraceae bacterium | reverse complement strand
GCCGCGATTCCGCTTAAGCCTAAAGATACGCCGATTGCCGCGCTCGATATTGGTAACGTCAGGGCAATGCCCATTAAAACGGCGACGAGTATGCCCATTAAAACGGGTTGAAGCTCGGCGCTTGCGTTGATTACGCTGCCGATAAAGCTCATAAACGCCGAAATTGGCGGGCCGAGAAGTAGTCCTACGACCGCGCCGCTCATTATTCCCACGAAAGGCGTTACGATAAGGTCGACCTTGGTTTTGCCGCTTACTAACGAGCCGACTTCGAGAGCTACGAACGCCGCGATAAACGCGCCGAGCGGTTCGCCCACACCTACGATTGTCGTATTGCCATTTATAATGTTGCTCGCAAACGCGCCTATCATTCCGGCGACGCCTGCGCTAATGGAAACCATAGGCGCTTTTTTGAGCTTATATGCCATTCCTAAGCCGATACCTGCTCCCATCAAGGCTTTTGCGAATGTGCCGATATAGTTAATAAATTTGCCCACGACGCCAGGAATAAGCGAACCGATCTGGCTAATCATGGTTCCGATAAGAAGAGTACAGAACAGACCTATCGCCATGCCCGACAGTCCGTCGATAAAGATATAGTTAAGTACGCGCTTTGTAACGTTCCATACCTTGCGCCCTTTGCTTAACGGCTGTTCGGGCTTTGCTTCCTTTTGATTTTCGTCGGCAGTTACTTGCATGCCGAACGGATTTCCGTCGTTGGTGTTTTCGATTTTAAACGCGTCGCTTTCCTGTTGCGGAGATTTCTCGTCGGCTTGTGCCTCGCTCGAAATGACAGAAGAAGGCTGTGCCTCGCTCGAAATGACAGAAGAAGGCTGTGCCTCACTCGAAGTGACAGGGGAGGGTTGTGCCTCGTCCGAGACAGTAGAAACGTTTTGAATTTCGCCCGATTCGGTAGAAGAGGGGGGTGCGTTTACGGTTTCTTCCGTGAGTGCTGTTTCGTTTGGTTCTTGATTTTTGCGTTGTTTTTGCATAATTGTTAATCCTTAAAATAGTATAGTGGAGCGGAATAAAAAAATACGCTCTAAGGGCTTGCCACCGAAAAAAATACGAAACGCTTAAAATGCGCTGTTCGTGATTCAATAACGGCGACTCGCCCGTAGGCGTATCGTGCTCCTTGAAGAGCAAAAATAACACGTATGCTATTTTACCGATTTTAAGGTAACGATAGTCGGAACACACAAGGTTTTAGCTACGAAAACGGGCATTTACTTCAAAACCCTCACTCGATGTAGCCCGCTACAATCGACCTCGGTTTTTTCGTAACTACCGCGTTTTCGTAACGCCAAAACTGCGAAGCACCGTAGCCGAACGTATTTTGCACCTAGCGCGTTCTTACGACGTCGAAGCTGTACAGAAGTACTGCAAGCGGCGCAAGGGCGCGATTCGGCTGAAATGCCGTCGGCTACGGCTTATGGAGTTCGACTATTGTTACCTTGATCACTGCGTACAGTGATTATGGCTTATACGGTTTTAAACGAAAGGGGGACAGCGTTTTTTACCGTCCCCGTATTCGTTTGATTTGTTTGGCTAATTACTTGCCTGCTTTTTTCTTGTAGGTCTCAAGGCGAGCCTTTGCGTCCTCTTCTGCCTGAGCGAAGAGCTTTTCGGCAACCTCGGGGTTAGCTTTCTTGAGCGATGTGTAGCGAACCTCGCCTGCAAGGTACTCCTGGTAAGACCCGGTCGGCTCTTTGGAGTCGAGAGTGAAGGGGTTTGTTCCCTCGGGAGCGGCGGGGTTGTAGCGGTAAAGCTGCCAATAACCTGCGTCGACCGCCTTCTTGGTCTCGAGCTGACCGTTGGACATATCGATACCGTGGTTGATACAGGGAGCGTAAGCGATGATGAGCGACGGGCCGTTGTAAGCCTCGGCTTCTGCAATCGCTTTGATAACCTGGTTCTTGTCGGCGCCCATTGCTACCTGTGCAACGTAAACATAGCCGTAGCTCATTGCCATCATGCCGAGGTCCTTTTTCTTGGTGCGCTTGCCTGCCGCCGCGAACTTTGCAACCGAGCCGGTAGGAGTAGCTTTACTTGCCTGTCCGCCCGTGTTGGAGTAAACTTCGGTATCCATGACGAGCACGTTGACATTCTTACCCGAAGCGAGCACGTGGTCGAGTCCGCCGTAACCGATGTCGTAAGCCCAGCCGTCGCCGCCGAAGATCCAAACC
>CAZBTB010000324.1:0-2185 GCA_964494605.1 uncultured Lachnospiraceae bacterium | reverse complement strand
GCAATTATCATTATCCATTGATCTTAATAGACAGTTCTTTAAGCTGCTTAGGCTCGACAGCCGACGGTGCGTCGGTCATAAGGTCGGAAGCGTTCTGTACTTTGGGGAACGCAATTACGTCCTTAATGTTGTCGGTCTTGCTTAGTAGCATGATAAGACGGTCGAGTCCGAATGCCAATCCGCCGTGCGGAGGCGTGCCGTAATTGAATGCGTTTACAAAGAATCCGAAACGCTCTTCTATTTGCTCGTCGGTAAACCCGAGGACATTGAACATCTTTTTCTGAATTTCACGCGAATGAATTCTTATGCTGCCGCCGCCTGCCTCCTGACCGTTGATAACAAGGTCGTAGGCTTTTGCTCTGACTTTAAGCGGATCGGTGTCAAGTAGCGGCAAATCCTCTGTTTTCGGCGCAGTAAACGGGTGATGTACGGCAACACAGCGTTTTTCTTCGGGGCTCCACTCGAGCATGGGGAATTCCGTAATCCACAGCACGTCGTAATAGCTGTCATCGATAAGTCCCGCAATCTCGGCTAAGTGTAATCTCAGCGCGCCGAGACTTGCAAATACAACGTCGTCCTTATCTGCGCAGAAGAAAATAATATCGCCAACTTCGGCATTTGCGGCTTTAAGTAAAGCATTCACCGTAGCCTCGTCCATAAACTTGGTTATCGCCGATTGCAATCCGTCTTCTTTGACCGCAATCCAGGCAAGTCCCTTTGCTTTATAAGTCTTAACGAACTCGCCGAGCGCATCGACGTCGCGACGCGACAGAATGGGATTTTGGCTCTTATAAAAGCCTTTGGCGTTTATCATGCGCACGCTTCCGCCGTTTTTAACAGCTCCCGAGAAAACCTGGAATGCGCAGTCCTTTACTATATCTGAAACGTTTATAAGTTCCAATCCGAAACGCGTATCGGGTTTATCCGAACCGAAACGGTCCATTGCCTCACGGTAAGTCATGCGTCTGATTTTCTCGGGCAATTCGTAATTAATGCAATCCTTGAAAACCTTACGTACAAGTCCTTCGGCTATCTGCATTACGTCTTCTTCGTCGTCTACAAAAGACATTTCCATATCGACTTGAGTAAACTCCGGTTGACGGTTTGCGCGTAAGTCCTCGTCTCTAAAGCATCTTGCGATTTGGAAATAACGATCGAATCCGCTTATCATCAACAACTGCTTATACAGCTGAGGAGACTGCGGCAATGCGTAAAATTCACCGGGATGAACCCTGGACGGCACGAGATAATCGCGCGCACCCTCGGGCGTCGATTTACCCAAAAACGGCGTTTCGATTTCCAAAAATTCATTGCCGTATAAGTAATTTCTTACAACCTCGCATACCTTGCTGCGAAGCTTAAAACGCTCTTGATACGACGCATTCCTTAGATCTAAATATCTGTATTTTAGTCTGACGGCTTCGTTAGCCGCGGAATTATCCTCAATTGCAAAAGGCGGGGTGTCCGCGTCGGACAAAATCTTCATTTCATCTGCAACAAGCTCCACTTCACCTGTAGACAACTTAGGATTTATTGCGTCTTTATCTCTGTTTCTCAGCTTTCCGCGAACGGCAAGCACGTATTCGCTACGAATGCTCTCTGCCTTTTTAAAGCTCTCTTCGGATGCAACCGAAGCGTCGAACACGACCTGAATGATACCCGTGCGGTCACGTAAATCGACGAAAATCAAACCGCCGAGGTCGCGACGCTTTGCCACCCAACCCATAACGGTGAGTACTTTACCTACTTCATTCTTTGTTATCGAACCGCAATAATCGGTGCGTTTCATCTGTCCTAAAAATTCCGACATAATTTCTTCTCCAAAATGTATTTAGCAGTGTCCTTAAGATCGATATGCTCGCTCGTTCCGTCCGCCATATTCTTTACATCCGCTTGTCCGCACTCCATTTCGTTGCCGCCGACAACCGCAACGTAACGTGCGTTAAGCTTATCGGCATATCTGAATTGCGCTTTTACGCTCCTGGACGTATATTCGGTTTCAGCCGCAACGCCGCTGTCGCGCAATGTCTTAACTAAATTCAGGCAATATCCCACACAATCGGGATTCTGACTTACGATGAAAATATCGGGACGGTTGTTGTTTTCTATATTCACTCCTATAGCGTCCAACAACATCAACAGGCGCTCCAGTCCCAAGCCGAATCCGACGCACGGCGTGGGTTTT
>CAZBTB010000323.1:0-2191 GCA_964494605.1 uncultured Lachnospiraceae bacterium | reverse complement strand
CCCAGCCCGTTTCCGCCATGGTAAAATGCAAGCCGTCGTCGATGACGTCCTGCCAGAATGCGGCGTTCATAATAAAGCCTAAGGGGTATTTGAAGCTGTGCGCAACCATCTTGGGGTACCCGGTCGTTCCGCTGGTAAAATAGATAAGCATGGTATCGTTAAGTGCCGGACGGTATCCCGTATTCAGCGTTTCGGGAGCCGTATCGGACAACTCGTGGAAGTTAAGGAAGCCGTCCACTTCGCTTATCGTCATCACTTTTTCGAGCGTTGCGCAATCGTTTTTGGAATTTTTGATATGGGTCAGGATATCCTCTTTATCGATTGAGATTATCATTTTGACGCCTGCTAAGTTGCAGCGGTAGGAGATATCCTTTTCGGTAAGCATGAAGGTTGCGGGGATAATTATCAATCCCAGCTTGCAGCACGCGACGTTGACTAAGTAGTATTCGTAACGGCGGTTGAGCATAGTCATTACGACGTCGCCGCGTTTGAGTCCCAAGGACAGGAACATATTTGCGACGCGGTTGGACGCCTTTGACATTTCTTCAAAGGTAAAGATTTTTTCGTTGCCGTGGTTGTCGCACCATACGAGCGCGCGTTTATCCGGACTAACTCGCGCGTATTCGTCGACAATATCGTAACCGAAATTGAAGTCGTCAACGTCTTTCATGCGACAGTTGGCGGCAAAATCTTCGTAGTTTTCAAACTCGACTTTGTTGAGATACTTTGATAGGAAGTTCATACGCGTTTTTTCTCCGGATAGTTTTATTTCAGATTGGCAAAGCTCCGATTATCCGACAGTTTTTTCAATCTGATTAAAGGCAATTATACCACAGTTAAACTTAACCTTACAACAATTTTTATAGTATTTGACTGTAGCCCGTTACGATGATATAATATAGTCCGAGGTAAAAGTATGTTGGAAAAACAAGCAGCTGCCGTTCTGAAAAGGATAGTCGACGAGTCGGAGGGCGAAGGTTCCGTCGTCATCGACAAGCAGGAACTTATTGACGCCGCCGGCGGAGATATGACGGAAGGCGCGCTCGGAACTCTTATCGAGGAATTCGACGTCGCCGAGCTTGTCAGCTTGAAGTACGGAGATAAGCAGAGTTTTTGTCTGTCGGTTCTTCCTAAAGGAAGGGTCGCTGTCGCGGAATCCGATAAAAAGTACAAGAGTATCGGCAACGTCAAGGTCGATATAAACTATAAAAGAGTGGGAGCAATCGCGTTTTTAGGCAGTCTTATCGGAGCTGCTATCGGCGGCGGAATAGTCGTCGTTATCACGTGGCTGCTGTCGGCGTTTGTGTTATGACGTTAAATAAGAAACAGCGCGCGGTTATGGACGTTATCTTCCGCGAAGCTCAGAAAAACGACGGACTTTGTATTCTTTCCCCCGACGACGTGCTGTCGGCGATTCCTTATAAAACGGAGTTTGCCGAAACGGAGCTTCCGACTACGGTAAATTCCTTAAAACTCGACGGTTATATCGAGTACGAAGAGGCGACCAGGAAGGGAGAAAAGGTTTACTGTATAAGTCTTACGACGGCGGGAGAAGGTTACGAGCGCGAAAAAAAGCGCGACCGGATCAAGGTTTACAAAAAACTCGCGGTGGTCGTCGGTACGGCGATACTCGGAGTTATAATCAAACAAATAGTTACCGCCATTATAGGCTGAGAGAATATCGTTTTATACGAAGTTAATACTTTAGAAGATGTCAGAGCGTTTCGTATTGAAATCCGAATACAAGCCGGCAGGCGACCAGCAGCAGGCAATAGATAAACTCGTCGAGGGAATCGGGGACGGACTCCGCACGCAGGTTTTAATGGGCGTTACGGGAAGCGGAAAGACGTTCACCATGGCGAACGTCATCGAACGCGTCAACAAACCGACCCTCGTCATTGCGCACAACAAAACTCTTGCCGCGCAGCTTTGCAACGAGCTTCGCGAGCTGTTCCCCGATAACCGAGTGGAATATTTCGTGTCGTATTACGACTATTACCAGCCCGAATCTTACATTCCGTCCAAGGACGTCTACATCGAAAAGGAGATTGACACCAACGACGAAATAGACAAGCTCCGCCACAGCGCGACGAGTTCTTTGGGGGAACGGCGTGACGTTATCGTAGTGGCGTCGGTGTCCTGCATATACGGTCTCGGCGCGCCGGAGGAATATTTCCGTCAGGTGATTTCC
>CAZBTB010000322.1:0-2216 GCA_964494605.1 uncultured Lachnospiraceae bacterium | reverse complement strand
TATGTCTAGACATAACAAATAACCCCATGGGGTTATTTGTTATGTCTAGACATAACAAATAACAGAACACTAACAAGCAAAACGAAAAAATCGGGACACCCGCAAGCGGGTGTCGAAGGCGGAAATAAGGACGGTAACGGTTTACAATGCACCCTAATCCAATAAAAAAGCGGCGTAATTACGAAATACTCAATGACGGATGGGAATTTTCTTTTGACGGAGAAAATTGGCGGGAGATCAACGTACCTTTTTGTCCGCAGTCCGGGCTGTCGGGGATAGAATACACCGATTTTATCAGGCAGTGCAGATACAGAAAGGTTTTCACTCACAAAAAGACGGAAGGACGTACGGTGTTGCATTTCGGTGCGGTGGACTACCGCACGGTAGTGTTTGTCAACGGAAAGTACGTAGGCGCGCATACGGGCGGTTATACGGCGTTTGAATTCGATATCAGCTCTTTCTTAAACGAGGGCGAAAACAGGCTGTATCTGAGCGTTTACGACGACAACGACGGTATAGCTTTCGGAAAACAGTCCTATAAGCGCAATTCGTTCGGGTGCTTTTATACGCGGACTACGGGCATCTGGCAGTCGGTGTGGCTCGAACAGACCCCCGACGAGTACATAAAGGACTTTTACTTTTATCCCGACTCCGGGACCTGCGCCGTAGAAACCGAAATGACCGTTTCGGGAAAAGGCAGGGCTGAAATAGCCGTTTCGTACGAAGGGAAAGAGGTGGGTCGCGCGGAATTCGATATAGCTTATAAAAAGCGCGTGAAAATCCCGCTTGCCGAAAAGCATCTGTGGTCGGTAGGGCAGGGTAATCTGTACGACGTCGTGCTTAGATTCGAGGGTGACGAGGTAAGCTCCTATTTCGGATTGAGAAAAGCCGAGTACGACGGGCACAGGTTTTTAATCAACGGCGAAGAGGTGTTTCAGAAGCTGGTGCTCGATCAGGGTTATTACCCGAGCGGAATATACACCGCGGGCGTCGCCGATTTCGAGAGCGACATAGAGCGGGCAAAGCGATTGGGCTTTAACGGCGTGCGTATGCACCAAAAGGTTTTTGACCCGATGTACCTGTTTAGCTGCGACAAGGCGGGCTTCATGACGTGGGGCGAGTTTCCCGGCTGGGGGATAGACTACTCGGACCTTAAGGGATTGGGACAGTTTATCGCCGAATGGGAGGAAACGCTGAGGCGCGATTTCAACCACCCGTCGATCGTTACCTGGTGTCCGCTAAACGAGGTTTGGGGCGAATGGGACGCTCCCGACAAAAAGCGGGACGTAAGATTCGTGGACACGGTGTACGACTTTACCAAGCGTTTCGACCCGACGCGCCCGTGCGTGGATACGAGCGGCGGTCATCACGGCGCCAAAACCGATTTGTACGACTTTCACAGCTACGAGCCCGAAGAAGTGCTGAAAAAGTACCTGATTAAGCTGGACGAAGAGGACGTTCTGGACGTTCCGCTCCTGTACTGCGAGGGCGAGACGGAGAGATACGTCAAGGGTTTGCCCGTAAACGTGAGCGAGTTCGGCGGAATCAGCTTTAACGGCGAGACCGAAGAAAAGGTGGCTACGGTAAACGGTTGCGCGGTTTCGAGCGAAGAGGCTTGGGGCTACGGCAACGGCGCTGAGGACGGCGACGCGTTTGTAGAAAGATTCACGGGACTTGTCCGAACCATAATGGACTGCAAAAAGGTATCGGGGTACTGTTACACGCAGCTTTACGATATCGAGCAGGAGCAGAACGGATTTTACTTTTACGATCGGACGGATAAGCTGACCGAGGCGCAAAAGGACATGATCCGCGACGCGCAATCGAAAAGATAAAAAACTTTATAAAGGCGGTAGAAAATAATGAAACGCAAATTAAAAAGAGTATTCGGAGCTTTGGCGGCGGCGCTCATGTGTCTGACCGTTCCCATGAGTGTGGCGGCGTGCAGCCCTAACGAGGGCGAAAAGATCGACCCCACCAAAACCCAGCTTTATGTCGGCATACTCGACGCGGGTCTTGGCGACGAATGGATGAAGGATCTTAAAGCGCGGTTCGAGGTTGCTTATTCCGACTATAAGGGTTTGGGCGACAAGACGGGCGTTCAGGTCATTATCGACAAGCAGAAGGAGACCTTCCGTGGTTCGACGCTTATCAACAACATCGAAAACAACCGTCAGGACGTGTATTACACCGAGCAGATATTCTACGATCAGTGG
>CAZBTB010000321.1:0-2224 GCA_964494605.1 uncultured Lachnospiraceae bacterium | reverse complement strand
ATGGTTGTTGTAAATGGGCTGGCAACGACCGCAGGGTCGAGGTGGCACTTTTTGGCGTGCAGGGGAAGAGTACAGCCGATGAGTTTGGCAAGCACTATTGTCAGGAACATTGCTATGCATATTACTGCGGCGACGAACAAGCCGTTTTCCACCTTCCACAGCATATCGACGGCCATTAGCTTGATAAAGCAAGCGACGGCAAGCGTTAAGCCGAGGAGCAGTGACACTCGGATTTCCTTCCAGATAACCCTTCCGATGTCTTTGAACGTGACCTCTCCCAAGGCTATGCCGCGGATAACGGTGACCGAAACCTGCGAGCCTGCGTTTCCGCCCGTGTCCATGAGCATGGGAATGCAAGCGGTAAGGATTATTCCGTAAACGGGCATGTTGAGCGTTTCTTCGTTGCTGGAAATGATAATTCCCGTAAAAGTCGCCGAAATCATGAGCAGCAGCAGCCAGGGCACGCGGTTGAGCCACAGCTTAAATACGCCCGTCTTTAGGTAAGGTTTATCCGAAGGCGTGACTGCGCTTATCTTCGCCATATCTTCGGTGTTCTCTTCCTGTAAGACCTGTATTGCGTCGTCGACGGTGACGATACCCACAAGCCGCTGTTCGCGGTCTACAACGGGCATGGCGAGAAAGCCGTACTTTCCGATCATTCTCGAAACGTCCTCTTTGTCGGCGAGCGTGTCAACGTAAATGACGTTATCTTCCATTATGTCGCCGATAAGCGCGTCGGTGGGGGCGAGCAGAAGATCCTTTGCCGAGACGATACCGATAAGCTTTTTCTTTTCGTCGGTAACGTACATCGTGTAAATCGTTTCTTTGTCGATACCCGTCTTTCTTATGCGGTCGAACGCCTGCGCTACTGTCATGGAGCTTGTCAACGATACAAACTCGATAGTCATTATACTGCCCGCGCTGTCTTTGGGGTACTTGAGTAGCTCGTTGATATATGCGCGCGTTTCGGCGTCGGACTGAGCGATAATACGCCTTACGACGTTGGCGGGCATTTCTTCGATGAGGTCGACTGTATCGTCAAGGAACAGTTCGTCCATGACCGCCTTAAGCTCGAGGTCGCTTATCGACGAAATAAGCGCTTGCTTCGAGTCGGAGCCAAGCTCGACGAAAGTTTCCGCGGCAAGCTCTTTGGGCAGTATTCTGAAAATAAGCACGACGTCTTCTTTGGGAACTTCGTCGAATACCGCGCCGAGGTCTGTCGGGTTAAGCTCGGCTAAGAGGGGCTTAAGCACGGTAAAATTCCGCTCCTTTAAAAGCAGAAGTATCTCGTCCTTTTCGGTAATTCGTCTTGCCACGTCTACGGGCATATCTTCGATAATGTCCACCGTTTCGTCGGGGGACATCTCGTCCATGACTTCCTTCAGGTCGCTGTCGCGGTGCGCGCTTATTATCCTTTCGAGGAGCGTATTGTCTTCGATAGTAAGCAAAAAGTCGGCGGTGTCTTCACTGTCCAGACCGTCGCATACTTTTTTAAGATCATCATCGTTAAGCTCACCGAAAAATTCCGAAAGCTCTTCGGGGGTTAAGTCGGCCAAACGCCGCCCGAGCTCCCCGTAGTCCTCGGAGTTTAGTAACTCAAGTAATTCCTTATTCATTTGCCTTTTAAGCAAGTATGGTGGAAAAAAGCGTAAAACTAAATAAACCTATTCGGGACGAAACAACGTTCTGCCCGAAAAGTTCGTACTGGGCGGTTCTGCGCTTTTACTGCTTCCGGTATCCATTTGTTGCTTTCGTCCTCCTTTGAAATAATTCTATTACAGTATATGATAAAACTTTTCCGAAGTCAACCGATTTGTACCGTTATCGCGTAAATAGGTCTGAAAACTATTTTACATGCGAAAGGCGGTTTTGCTTTTTCTTTTGCTTGACGGCGGTTTCCGCAAACATTTTTCGGTAGGCGTTGGGAGTGTCGCCGGAGTATTGTTTGAATGCTTTGAAAAACGAAGAATAGTTTTCGTATCCTACGTTAAGCGCGATTTCGTTAAGCGACATATCGGTTTCGGAGAGCAGGAACCGCGCTCGCTCCAGCCGTTTTAAAAGCAGATCTTTCTGTATGGAAAAGCCTGTTTCTTTGTGAAAGATCCGGTATAGGTACGAGCGTTCGTAACCGAAGTGCTTGATTATATCCGCGGGCTGAATAGTCTTTTCGATATTGTTGTCGATATAATTGGTGACGGACTTGATAAACACGCTCTTGTCCGCT
>CAZBTB010000320.1:0-2230 GCA_964494605.1 uncultured Lachnospiraceae bacterium | reverse complement strand
GTCCACCGCACTGCCGCGATAGGTGCCGAACTTAGTCGATTCCACCGTAACCAACCCGTCCGAACTGTCCGAGTCGAGTTTTTTGGAAAACATCAAAGGTATTCCCATGACGAAATCGTCGCGGCTTTTTTGCAGCGTTGTCGAAAAGCTTTGACAGTAAATCTTTTCCGAAAAGTCGGTAAACTCCACGTCCGAATTTATTTTCAGTTGCTCGCAAACGGCAAGCGCGTCGGGGTGCTTGTCTCCGAATATTCTGTACGTAAGATTTATCCAAAAGGCGATGAACTTTAAAATCCACTTGGGAAAGCGCAGTATAAACGACGCAATGGGCGACCCTTTGTGCGGCGTGCATAACGTTGTCAGCGACGCGATTTTGTCTTCCATACCCAACTTTTCTATCATGTAGCGACTGTCGAGACCGCCCTTCGAGTGAGCGATAATATTGACCTTTTCGGCTTTTTCGGTTACGAGCAATTCGTCTATGTATACTTTAAGCTGTTCGGCATTGGTTTCGATTTTGCCGAACCCGTCGGTTTTTGCTGTATAAACCTTGTAACCCTCGCGCTTGAGCATTTTTTCTATGCGCCCGAAAGCCTTGAAAAACTTTACGTCCTTCAACACTATTCCGTGCACCAAAACAACGGGATATTTACTTTTTGCCGAAATGCTGTCCACGAATTAATTATACCGCATTTTATACAAATGTGCAAACGAAAAGAGCGCACCACTCGGGTACGCTCTTTCTTTATTGTTTCGATTAGACTTTCTTGATGCCGTCGGGCTTGATGACGAACTTGATCTTGTCGCCGATATTGAGTTTGGGAGTGCCTGCAACGATACCGGTGAAGTACGGCTGGAATCCGTCCACTCTTGCATAGACGATAGTGTTCTCGCCGAGTACGTCTGCGTCCTCGACCACACCTGCGATAACGAGCTTGGGAGCAGCCTGGACAGCCTCTTTGCCCGTTTCCATGTTCTTGTAGTCGACCTGTATTTCGTACTCGCCCTCGTCGAACGCGCCGTCGTCGTTGGGAACGACAACCTTGTTTTTACCGAACGCAATGGTTGCGGTCTTGACGAGCACGGGCTCGGCAGGAGCTGCGGGTGCTTCGACAACGGGTGCCGCCTCGACAGCCTCGGTCTCTGCGCCTTCCTCGACCTTCTTGGGAGCCTTGGGAGCTTTGGGAGCCTTAGGCGTAACAAGCGCTTCTTTGAGCGTAACCTTGGCTGCGGTCTTGTTTTCGGTGACTGCGCGGAATGCAAGAAGCTTCTCGCCCGTCTCGACGTCGAACAGCATTACGCCTTCGTCTGCGGAGTTGACATAGTATTTAAGTTTTGCGCCGTTCTTGACGTTTGCGTCAAGTGCGTGCTTAGCAACTAAGAAAGTGGTCTTGCCCTTGATTGCCGAGTAAACTGCGGTAAATCTCGGGAAAAGCTCGGTAAAGTCGGCAACTGCCGAAAGCTCGGTCTCATCGTCCGAAGTACGCTCTAATTTAAGCGCGTCGGGAGCGATACCCAGCTTAACCTTGCCGCCGATAACGGTCGGGTCGGTAAGCTTAGCGGCGGTCTCGGCAGAGAAAACAAGCTTGGTGTCGCCGAACGACGCTACAAGCGTGCCGTTCTCGCCGGCGGTAAGCTCGGCGTCGAACATGTTGAACTTGGGAACGCCCATGATCGTAAGCTCGGTCTTGTTGTCGAAGAAATGCAGGTGGTGAGCGTCGATAGCAAGCTCTACGTCCTCACCCGAGTTAATGGTGGTACGAGCGTCGATACGCGCTACGGTGTAATCCTCTTTGCCCGAAACGTTCATGTAAAGGAAGGTTTCGTTACCCAGCTTCTCGGTGACGTCGACGTGCGCCTTGATGTGGGTGTTGGGCGACGACGAAAGGAAGATTTCCTCGTCGTGGATATCCTCGGGACGAACGCCGAGCGTGATTTCCTGTCCGATAAACGCCTCGTCGATAAGACGCTTAGCTTTCTCTTCGGGAATCTCAATCTTGTTATCGCCGAAGGTAGCGTACATTTTTCCGTTTTCACGCGACAGAACGGTATGCTCGAAGAAGTTCATCTGCGGAGAGCCCAGGAAGGAAGCGACGAACTTGTTCTCGGGGCTGTCGTACAGGAACTGCGGGGTGTCGACCTGCTGAACGATACCGTCTTTCATGACGACGATACGGGTACCCATGGTCATAGCCTCGGTCTGGTCGTGGGTGACGTAAATGAACGTGGT
>CAZBTB010000319.1:0-2231 GCA_964494605.1 uncultured Lachnospiraceae bacterium | reverse complement strand
ACCGTTACGTCGATATAACCTTCCCAATAGACCGCGATATTCTCCGCCTTAAACACAACTTCGGGATTGCCTCTAAGCGTCAGATCCGCCTTAGTCACGTCCACCGTACGGTCCTCACTGCCCGCGCTGACTATTATCTGCGCGCCTTCGTACTCGCCCTTTGCGGCAAACGCGTCGATTTTTGCATCGAACTTGACTTCGTCGCCGTAGCTAAAGTCCTTAAGAATTTTTTCGGTCGCGTAAGTTCCCCACACCGACGGCTCGACGGTCTCGGTTTTCGGGGCAGGATTACAGCCGGCGGTAAATAACAGCACCGCAATCAGCAAACCGGCAATAGCTTTTCTCTTCATACTCCTCTCCTTTACTTTAATTTCAAACGTTTGTTTTTTCCTATTCTCAATACCGCGCCCTCGAAAACGCGAACGGTATACACAAAGCCGCTGCCGCATTCCTCGGGCTTGATTTCGGCATTTCCGCTTGACACCGAAACGTCCGCCGCCGAATACAGCTTATATTCCTTTCTGCCGTCGCCCCGATCGGACGCGCCGATTATGCACAATTCCTCGCGCCCCTCGGCAAGCTCGCTCAGTGCGTAAAGCATATCCCGAGCGCAATCGAATTTACGGCTGTCGGTATTTACGCGCGTGCCTAAGTACAGCTTTTGAGTCAAAACACGTATTGCGTATTTTGCGTCGAACCCGACTCCGCTCTTTGCCGAAATTTCGGCATAACGCTCTTTCAGCCGCGTTAACAGCTCGTAATCCTCCAAGCCGTCGCGAATCGCTTCGAGCCTCATTGACGCAACGGGGCCTTTGATTCCGTAAGGCGCGCCGGGATAAAACAAAAATCCGTCTCCGTTTGCACCCGGGTATCTCAGCGCCTCTTCGTAGCAGTCGTCAACCTTTCGGTTAGCGCCGTTTTCGTACTTGAAATAAATATCGGTCGCCCAATAAAGTATTCCCGAAACGTTGTATTCGGCTTGCATCCAACCGACCGCCCGTGCCGACAATAACGTATCCTCGATATGGTAAGTCGGGTAGGGCGCAAGCGGAAACACGCACGTATAAAACCACTGCTCCCGGTTGCGCTCGTAGTGACACCTCAGCCATTCGTGATCGTAGATGTTAATGGGCGGACAAAAGGTTTCGACGACATTATCGTACTTAGGCAGCCAATGAGTAGTCACTATGTTTTGCAGTCTCTCGATACCGCCTGCGATGATTTCGGTCATATCGCCGTACCCTATCGCTCTCGCGTTTTCGGCCGCGCGCTTCTTAGTCTCGTTAAACCTCGCCATGACCTTAACGACGCGCTTGGCTTTAACTTCCCTGTTCTCGCCCACTTCGGGTTCGTCGATAACCGTTATGTAGCACACCGCTTTGTCAAAAAGGTTAAAACCCGTCTCCGCGCTTTTTCGGGCAAACGCGTTAAGGTATTTGCCGAAAATCTCCGCGTCGAAGTTCATATCGCCGTCTTCATCTACGTACTTAAACGGAACAGACACGCACGCACACTTCGGATTCAATGCGTATCGGTACGCCAAGTCAACGTACTCCGCTATCTCTTCGTCGGTATGCTTACTGTTTCTTACAAGCAGATTGGGAGACAAGCGGTACTCCAAAAGCTTGTCGTGGTAAAGATTGAGTAACTCTTGGCTTTCCGCGCCCTCGCCTGCGCCGTAGTTCCACGTGTCCAAAAACAAGCTCTTTGCCGTAACAGCCTCTTTTAGCTCCAGATTACGGACGTTAAGCTCAGCGGAAAGCGAATAAACCTCGCCGTCGCACATGACTTTTACCGTGCCCGCGTACCTGCCGCTTTCGGCGTACGATGGAATATCCACGGACAGATAAATCCCCTGATTGCTGAGAGCGTCCACTTTGTTTTCGCCGTATTCGACCGCTTTAGCCATGGGCAGCAACGCGTCGGGATATTGCCCGAGCGGCGCACCGTTGACTTCGTAATTGCGTTCGATCCTGACGTACTTTTCGTTGTAAAACGTCACTCGGTCCGCCGCAATTACGTTTGTGCCGCACTTAAAGTCGGTAACCGAAACCGAATATTCATTTACGCCGGTCGCCGACGCAATGATAATCTGAGCCGCCGCGTGTCCGCCTTTTACGCCCGACATTTTTATGCGGCGCTGCCCGGCGGAAAACTTATAATAAAAGTCGCGCAAAATCTTATCCGAAGCGTGAGCCGCCCAAACCGCCGTTTTGCCGTTGTAGGGCGCG
>CAZBTB010000318.1:0-2237 GCA_964494605.1 uncultured Lachnospiraceae bacterium | reverse complement strand
TTTGACGAGCAGTTTTTCCAGTTCGTGATGCGTCCCTATAAAACATAGCTTACTGCGGAGCTTCGGATACTTATAAAGTGCTTCGACAACTACATTCAATATCCGCTTTACACCGTACAAATTTATTCCTTCAAAACTGCATGCATCGCAGAGATAATACTTTTTCGCTATGTCTTCCAATATTTTCCCGCTCCCGGCACCGTCTATTTCTCGCAAAATTTTTTCTTTTTTACAACGTATATAAAACGAGCGGTTGAACCGAAACTCTACAAGTCTTATTTGGTTTTCGGTAAGTTCAAGCGTTACCTCTTCGTTATCAATGCCGCATAGGGTGAGACAATATGCCCCACCCGAATTTGCGGTATCGTGATTATATGTAATGCCGAGCGTTAACCTTTTCATTTTTTACCAAACTCGTATATCCTTTTTCAAGCGTAGCAAGTTTTTCTTCCAAAGCCTTTACATCCCCCATGTCCGACGATTTCAAGCGAAAGTACATACGGAAGAGTTCAAGTTTCGTGCCATTATACTGTCCATCTATTACCGAGGTTTTATCATAATTTTCGGCAAGCGCCTTTACGATATCGGAAACGACGACGGTTTTCTGTGCTTTCAGTTCGGATATAATTCTGCTGCGGTTATTCTTGCCGAGCTCTGCAATAAAGCTCTCGTCCGATACCCCGAAACCAAACCGCTGCACCGCTTCGGCAGTCAGAAGAACAGTGATTGCATCCGGGCATCTCTGTAAGTATCCATATACGGCGTTCCACGCAGATTTATAGGAGCGGTACGAATAATCGCCGCTTAACCGCATAGCTTTAATCTGCCCCTTAACTTTTCTGCATTCGTCAATATAATCGCGCACTTCGTAAGCGAGAGGGCGATCTTCGACGGGAAGATTACCGATATTGGAAACACCCCAATTATATTGCAAATCAAAGTCGATGTCCTGCCATATTCTTAGATAAATTCCTATATTGTAGCGCAGTTTATAACCTGTCGTTTTGTCTTCCCATATACCGTCAAACCGATTGCGGTAGAAACTTATTCTCTCCATTATTCTTTTATGGAGCGCCTCGCTTTTTGCCGCAAGCTCCGCTTCCTTTGCTTTCAACTTTTCGCTGTTTTTAACCGCAATAAGGTCGGCGGCATTTTTCCATAAATCCGAAAACGCGCAAGCAACGGAATAATTCGTTCCGAAATCAATATTCCGACAAGGCACCAAAATTTGAGAAACAAATTCCGGGTGAATTTTAACGCAGTTATAGAGTTCGGTCATTGCCTGCTCTATGTTCTGCTTTCTCGCCTTTTCAGCCGATGCGTTGCAACCCTTCTTTACGGTCTCTGCGATTTTCCTTACTTCGGGCGTTATGGCTATGTCCGTCGCTCCGCTTTCTATCGCATCCACAAGCATGGGGACGATATAGTCGTACCTGTCGTTGGTACGGGAAAGCACGTAGTGCGAAGCCTCTTCTTCGCTTTGATTCATCACTTCGAGCGCACCGTAAAGTTCGCATTGCTTTTTACATACCGAAAGTATTTCGTCCGTTCTTTTTGCAAGCTTTTTTTGCATATCCTCAAAACTGTCGAACCCGAACGAAACGAACGCCATCGTTGCATCGTCGCCGTGAACGCTACCGTAGAAATTATATAAAGCCGTAGCAACCTCTTGAGGCGAATTGCTTTCCTTAATTGCAGATAGTAAAGTGTGTTCGACGCCCAAGTTCTCATGCGGATCAAACGGATCGAATATGCCGTCGCTCACTGCCATAAGTGCGCACGGCTTTGCTATTTCTTGGCATGCGTAGTTGAGCGTTACGTTGTCGTTATCGGCATAAAACAGATTGGTAATAGAACCCGAATCGTCTTCATCGTCTACCGACAAAAGTTTCAATCCGTCGGGAGTTAAGGTATAGCATCTCGAATCGCCCGCCCAAACCGTTTCCACGATTACGGAGCGTTTTTTTTCGGTATAACGCATAAACGCAAGCGTCGTAGGCAGAAGTAACTGCCCGTCGTACTTCCCTTTTTGTAAATCGAATTTTTTAGCGACTTGATGTAAGCCTAATCCTATATATTCCGCAAGTTCAGCTCTTACTTTTTTATCGCTTAAATCGGTATTTTTGAACTCGCCCTCGGTAAGCGCGTAAACGCAGCGTGCAATTACGATTCTCGACGCCCAAAGCGCCGAAGTATCGTCCTTGCCGTCCACCATGGGAACGATAAAATCTTCTATG
>CAZBTB010000317.1:0-2238 GCA_964494605.1 uncultured Lachnospiraceae bacterium | reverse complement strand
AATATTAGACGTATAATACCGAAAATTACAGCAAAAAAATTTGACAAATAGGGAGGAAATAATTGACGGGGGGGGGGTAATATGTTATTATATATTCGGATATTTCCTTTTACAACGGTTTAATAGTGTTGACGCAAGGCAAGAACTGTTGTATAATACAAGTGAAAATGCTTGCTTGCAATAGCATTTTCACGACGTATTTCAACACAAATGCGCGGTTACCGCAGGAAAACGCGAACGGCGATAGCCGAAAGTCAAAAGCTTCCTTTTGACGCATTTGAATGTTATAATTAAATTATCCGAATATTTATTGGGAGAGAGAAATGTTAAAGATAACACATTTAAGTAAAAGCTACAATAAGAGCGAAGTTAAAGCGGTCGACGATTTGAGCCTTGAGCTTAAAGCGGGCGAAATTTTCGGCTTTTTGGGACCTAACGGCGCAGGTAAAACCACGACGATAAAAATGCTCACGGGTATTTTGTCGTACGAGGAAGGCGATATCGAGATTTGCGGACATAACCTTAAGCGCGAAGCAATCGAGGCGAAAAAGAGCGTCGGCTACGTTTCGGATAACGACGTTATTTACGATAAGCTTACGGGGAAAGAGTACGTCGATTTTCTCGCGGATATTTACGGAGTCGACGTCGAAACGCGTCGTGTGCGCGCCGAAAAAATGCTGAAAATCTTTAATCTTACGGACGCGTTCAATAATCCTATTAAAACGTACTCGCACGGCATGAAGCAAAAGATCGGTATTATCGGTGCGCTCATACACAATCCCAAGCTTTGGGTATTGGACGAGCCTATGATGGGACTCGATCCTCAGTCCGCGTACGAACTTAAAGAGCTTATGAAGGAACACTGCCGCGAGGGCAACACGGTGTTTTTCTCCACGCACGTTCTCGAGGTTGCCGAAAAGCTGTGCGACCGCGTGGGAATCATAGTAAAGGGTAAGCTCGTATTGTCCGGTTCGATGGATGAGATAAAGGAAAAAGCAAAGGACGAATCGCTTGAAGAAATCTTCCTGTCTGTTGCAGGCGGCGAAAAGTTCGAAATCGGCGGCGAGAAGGTTACTGCCGAAGAGCAAAAAGCGGAAGAGACTCAGCCCGTTAACGATGAAAAGACGGAGTAAGCAATGAAGAACTATTTTACCATTTTTAAATTGCTCTTTAAATATATGTTTAAGAGCAACGGCGATAAAACGAGCAAATGGATATGGTTTGCTTACGCATTTATCGCGCTTGTGTTCGGCGTTATGATTTACGGGATATGCAGAATGGTTCAGCTACTGGCGGGCTACGCGAATCAGTTGGGAATGCTGCCCGAGTTTCTGACGATTATTTACGGTATTGCGTGCGTGGCGGTTGTATTGTTCGGGCTTATTCCGCTACTTAACAATCTGTATTATTCGCGCGACAACGAATTTATGATGATGCTGCCCGTAAAGCCTTCTACGGTTTTTATGGCAAAATTATCTGTCGTATACTTGACCGAAATTGTTATCAGCACGATAATTCTGGTTCCCGCTATGATCACGGTGGGCGCAACGCTCCATATGAGCGCGTTGTTTTACGTCGTGTCGCTGTTTGCCGTAATGCTCGTTCCGTCTATTCCCATGGTACTGAATACGATAATAGCAATACCACTCATGTACGTCGTAAGCTTTTTCAAGAATAAGGGCGCGCTTACGTCTATGGTTTTACTGTTGCTGTTCGCTATCGTGTTCGGAGCGTACTACTACTTTATAGTAAAGTTTTCCTCGTTTGCGGGCGACGGCGAAGAGGAGATGATTGACCCTGCGGTAGTGTTCGAAGCGTTGAAAAACGTCATGATAGTCGTAAGCAACATACTCTTTCCGTTGTCGGCTGTGTCTCGGCTTGCTACGCTGTCTACCAGAACCGTATTCGGCGAGTTCTCGGTCGGAGCTGCGGCAGGAATCAACCTTGCGGTGTTTGTCGGCTCGGTAGTGGCGGTGACCGCAATAGCCTTGCTCGTGTCGTCGGCGGTTTATAAGCGCGGCGCGCGCAGTATGCTAGAGGGCGGCAGTAAAAAGTCGGACGGCAAAGTGGAGTTTAAGTCAAGCGGCACGGCGCTCAGCGCACTATTTAAAAAGGAGTGGAAAGAGCTGCTAAGAACGCCTGCGTTTGCTTTCCAATCGCTTTCGGGTGTGTTGCTTTGTCCCATTGTAGTCGTGTTTATGTCAAGTATGTTTCAGCTCAGTGCGGCCGAAGGTACCG
>CAZBTB010000316.1:0-2254 GCA_964494605.1 uncultured Lachnospiraceae bacterium | reverse complement strand
TAAAAACAATCCTGCGAATTGTTTTTAGCCAAAGCGGGGTACGCGGGTGCAATCTGTGATTGCGACCTGAGCAAGACACATTCGCAAGTGTTCCACCTTTGCGCCTTTGGTTACTTTCGGTGCATTCCGAAAGTAACGACTTTTCTTTATTTTGAAAAAATAAGTTAAGAAAAAAGACTTGCATAATAATTTAATTTGTGGTATCATATTAGCGTGAATGTAAGTTGTCCCAAAATGTGCTTCGGCTTTATAAAACACCGCTTGGCTTTCTTCGGGTTCGGAGAGGGCGTAGCTTCGTACGAGACGGGGGTTTTGCAAACTTTTGGGGCAGTTGCATAGTTTAATCAAAGCGTGACTTTAATAAAACGAAAGTTGCGTTTTTCTTTTTAAGAGAAAAGGAGACAGATTATGGCAAAGGTTTTGGTAGCAATGGGTTCTAAGAGCGATCTCGAGGTCGTTCGCCCTGCGGTAAAGGTATTAAAAGAGTTCGGTGTGGACGTAACGACTGTTGTCATGAGCGCGCACCGCACGCCCGAGGTTGTGGTTGAGTATGCTACGGGTAAGCGCGGAGATTTCGATATTTTTGTGGCTGCGGCAGGTAAAGCGGCGCACTTAGCGGGCTTTATCGCGGCGTTTACCACGAAGCCCGTTATCGGACTGCCGGTCAGAAGCTCGACCTTGGACGGATTGGACAGCCTGCTTTCGACCGTTCAGATGCCCAACGGCGTGCCCGTGGCTACGGTTGCGATAAACGGCGGACTTAATGCGGGGCTTTTGGCTTTACAAATGCTCGCAATATCGGATAAGGCTTTGGCGGACAGGCTTGTAACGTACAGAAAGAACGCCGCCGAGAACGTACTGAGTGCAAATAACAATTTAACAGAGGAGATATAATCATGGAAAAACGCGAACAGCTTTACGAGGGCAAGGCTAAAAAGGTTTTCGCTACCGACGACAAGGACGTTGTATTGGTATCCTACAAAGACGATGCGACTGCGTTTAACGGACTTAAGAAAGGTCAGATTTCGGGCAAGGGCGTTATCAACAACCGTTGCACTAACCTTATCTTCCAAATGCTCGAAAAGCACGGCATAAAGACGCATTACATAAAAGAAGTTTCGCCCACCGACACGTTTGTCAAAAAGGTTCAGATCGTGCCGCTCGAGGTAATCGTGAGAAACGTTGCCGCAGGTTCTTTTTCTAAGCGTTACGGCGTACCCGAGGGAACGCCCTTAAAGAGCACGGGTTTTGAGTTCAGCTACAAAAACGACGATCTGGGCGACCCCATGATCAACGATTTTTACGCGCTTGCAATGGGCTTAGCGACCAAAGAGGAGATCGAGACCATTCGTTCGATGGCGTTTAAGGTCAACGAGCTTCTGATCGAGTTTTTCAAGGGCATCGGACTTGACCTTATCGACTTTAAGCTCGAGTTCGGCAGATTCAACGGCGAGATAATCTTAGCCGACGAAATCAGCCCCGACACCTGCAGACTTTGGGACGTAAAGACGCACGAGAAACTTGACAAAGACAGATTCCGTCGCGATCTCGGCGGCGTCGAAGAAGCGTACGAAGAGGTTATGCGCCGCTTGACCGGAGAAAACAAATAAATGAAAAATTCCGTAATACTGCCCGAGAAGGAATTCGGAAGGCATGAGGAATGTGGTATTATCGGTATCATTTCCAAAGAGAAAAAAGAAATGGCGCACGACCTGTATTTCGGGTTATTCGCTTTGCAGCACAGAGGACAGGAGAGCGCGGGAATTGCCGTAGCGTACGAGCCGCGCAAGGTTTATTACTATAAGAAAATGGGACTTGTCAACGAGGTTTTCAACGAGGACAAGCTTAACGCGTTTCCCACTACCAACTGCGGTATCGGGCACGTTCGTTATTCTACCACGGGGTCGAGCAACGTCGTAAACGCTCAGCCCGTCGTGTTTTACGGCAGGTGGGGCAGAATGGCGGTCGCTCACAACGGCAATGTCATCAACTGCGACATTATTAAATCGCGCCTTATAAAGAAGGGTCACATTTTCCAAAGCTCGATTGACAGCGAGGTCATTGCCGCGCTCATCAACGAGTACAGCGAGAACAGTATCGAAGAGGGCGTAATGCGTGCGTGCGAGGAGCTTGCCGGCGCTTATTCGCTCGTCGTTATGGCGGACAGCAAGCTTATTGCCGTTCGCGATCCGCTCGGGTTAAAGCCGCTCGCACTTGGCGACAAGCACGGCGACGTGGTTTTTGCGAGCGAGAC
>CAZBTB010000315.1:476-2255 GCA_964494605.1 uncultured Lachnospiraceae bacterium | reverse complement strand
GAGGTTATTTTAATAAAAAATTAACCTAATAAAAAGGTGATTTATATGCCAAACAGCAGAGTATACAATCTTTTGGAATTTGATAAAATTAAATTATCCGTCGCGGAATGTGCCGCTTCGGAAATTTCACGCAATCAAATTTTTAAATCCGAACCGTCGTTTAACGAAAATGAAATCAAACACAATCTGTTACTTACACAAGAAGCAGACCTAATGCTTAATAGATTTCAACTAAATCCTATTGCCGCAATAGACGACGTAAGTGAAATTTTGGAAAAAGCTCAAAAAGATTCTACACTCACAATGAGCGAGTTATTAAAGATCGGCAGATTGCTTAGAAGCGCAAGAATAGCGCAAACGACGATAAATTCGGCTCCAGACGAGATTTCGTTGTTAAAATCAATATCAGACGGAATTTACACCGATAAAACTTTAGAAAAAGATATATTCGATTCAATTTTAAGCGATACGCAAATGAGCGATAATGCCAGCGGCAAGCTTTTTGATTTAAGGAAAAAAATATTATCGCTTAATTATAAGCTTAAAGAAAAACTGCTAAGTTACACCAGAAACAACAGTTCGTCAAAATATTTGCAAGACAATCTGGTTACGGTGAGAGAGGGGCGTTATGTTCTGCCGGTAAAATCGGAATGCCGATCTGAAGTTCAGGGACTTGTACACGATAAATCAACAACGGGTTCTACGGTTTTTATCGAACCGTTTGCAATAGTGGAATTAAACAATGAATTGCGCTTTGCGGTTGCCGAAGAGCAAGCGGAAGTTGAGCGCATTTTATACGAATTCTCTAAGCGCGTTGCAATGTGCTCAAGTATGCTTAAAACTTGTCAAAATATATGCGTTATTTTAGACATAGTATTCTGTAAAGCAAAGTACTCGAATAAAATTCGTGGGAATTTTCCCGTTTTTTCCTCAAAAAAGCGCATAAAACTAGTACAAGCACGTCATCCGCTAATTGATAATGACAAAGTTGTTCCTATCAATATTGAGTTGGGAGACAGCTTTTCCATATTACTAATAACCGGGCCTAACACCGGCGGCAAAACTGTTTGCTTAAAAACCGTCGGACTATTTTGCTTAATGGCATATTTCGGACTTTATTTGCCGTGCGTCAGCGCCGAAATATGTTTGTTCGATAATATATTCTGCGATATAGGTGACGAACAAAGCATTGAAAACGAATTAAGTACTTTTTCTTCGCATGTTACGCAGTTGATTTCAATCACAAATAACATGACTGAAAAATCTTTGATTTTATTAGACGAAGTAGGCGGAGGCACCGATCCGTCAGAGGGCGCAGCTTTGGCGGTTGGTATAGTTAAATATATTGAGAAAACAGGCGCTTCGGCAATTCTGACCACACATTACGGCGCTGTAAAAGAATACGCATTAAGCAGTCCGAACGCGGAAAACGCCTGCATGCAGTTCGACACCGACACCTTTTCTCCTACATTTAAATTAATTATCGGAATGCCTGGGACCAGCAATGCGCTAAAAATAGCAAAAAAATTAGGTCTGAATGATGATATTTTAAAAGACGCTTACGAAAACTTAAACCAAGACGAAATTAAATTCGAAAATATTTTACAAAACGCGGAAGCCATCAAAAATAAATCGTTGTCCGAGCTCGAGGAGACGCGCAAATTAAAAGCCGCAATTGAACTGGAGCGCGCCGATCTGGAGCAAAAAAGGTTACAAATCGATTCCGCCATGGAACGCATAAAAAACAATGCCGCGGCAGAAACCAAGCGCCTTATTGCA
>CAZBTB010000315.1:0-466 GCA_964494605.1 uncultured Lachnospiraceae bacterium | reverse complement strand
CTTATTGCAGGCGCCATGGAACGCGCAAACGAAATTATCGATGAAATGAAACAATCGATCAAGGATGCCGATGAAGCAGCATTGTTAAAAGCTCGAAAACTCAGAAACGAGCTTGACGATATATCATATAAATACAGCGAAGAACGCCCTTCGATTATTTGTGCGAAAATTTCACCGAACGAAATAACATACGGCGCCGAAGTTATCGTCAAAAGTCTGGGCACTTCCGGAATTGTTAAATCGGTTAATTTAAAGAGAAAAGAGGCAGAAGTACAAGTCGGTTCTATAAAAACCAAGGTTTCATTTAACGATCTCGGTAAACCGCAAAAGGAAAAACAAAACCAAAAATCTACGCAGAAAACCGCAAAAATTCCGATAAACACAATAGGTTCGGGGTTCACGGAGCGCGAAATTAAAGTTTTAGGAATGACGGTAAGCGAGGCGATAGAGACAATAGAGCCCCTCA
>CAZBTB010000314.1:0-2267 GCA_964494605.1 uncultured Lachnospiraceae bacterium | reverse complement strand
ACAGATGCGGCAAGGAACAAATCGCCGCACAGAACGGGTAGCATAAATATTGCGGGAATCGTGTAAAGGAACAGTTTTTCGATACTGAATCCGAACTGAGCTTTAAACGCGTCTTTAACGAACATGGTAACGATCATTATCGCCAGCTCGAAGAACGCGAGCACGAAAAACAAGTGGCTGACTGTGGGAACGGCAAAAGCGAACACCACGGCGAGCACCGCTGTCAGAAGCGCGTTGCCGCGGACGACGTCAGCAGCTCTGACCGCAAACACTTTCTTGAATATCGAATAGAAAATAACCGAAAGGCTTAATGCGAAGATAATCGCGAATATCAGCAGTCCGACGTTGGTGTACACCACCGAGCCCAGCGCGTGAATATCTATCACCTCGAAACCGCTTAAAAGCAGCGTTACGATCAAGAACCCGATATAGGTGCACACGAGCGTAGCCGCCATTGTCAGCAGCTGAACCGCCGCGCCCAATAAGGCTTTTATGAAGTCGAGAGATTTTTTATAGAACGAGAAGAACACGATAACCGCGATCATCGCAAGGATAAGTCCCGCGAAGATGTACGGAACGAAGTTTGCGTAACGGATCGTAGCGCCGAGGTAATTGAAGAACGAACCGGAAATACTGCTCTCGGGATTGACCTCGTTTAAGTTTCTGTTTCCGAAATAGTCAACCGCAGACAGCATCATCGAGCCGACGGAATCGACTACCGATGCGTCGAGGTTGTCGGCGGTATCGAAAACGGTACCCGAGTTTTTATTGTTAACGGTAGCAAAGCTCATTGCCGCAACGTCGTTGTAGATTTCGAAATCGGAAAGCTTGTTCTCTTTTGCGAACATTGTGGAATATACGGAACTGGCGTAAGCCTTACCGCTCATCGACGCAAACGCCGATACGAGCTTGGTGTCGTTGCCCGTAACCTCGGACAAAATAAGCGCACCGGCTTGTCCGACAACGTCGAAGTCGACAACGAGTTTTACGCGCGAAGCAATGTCGTTGAAGCCCGTGAACTGGTACTTGAACGCCGCCGTGCCTAAGCCGCCCTCTTCTCCGCCGTCGGAAAACAGGAATACGAAATCGTTTTTGTAGGCGTCCTCTTTTCCTGCGACCTGCTTAGCCAATTCAATAAGGTTGGCGACCGCAGCGGTATTGTCGGCTGCACCTGCGTTTATTACCGAAGTGTCGTAATTAGCCGTAAACAGTATGGCGTCGCCGTAGCTCAGCTCCTCATTTCCGCGGTCGGCATACTTTGCTATGGTATCCGAGCCAGGAACGACGGCAATTATATTATTGACGGTACGGTTGACGTAGTAAGTTCCGCCCTCGAGCGTGCCCATCTTTTCGGCAGTCGACTGCAAAATACGCGCTTCCTGGTTTACGACCGACGGAAGCGGTTTATTGCTGCCGCTGTACCAAACGGTAGAAGAATTGAGACCGTCGGCGTCCGGAGTATCGGTCGAACGGTATCTGAAAACATCGTCCGTTCTCAGCTCACTGCGAATATAATCATAGGTAGCCTGCGTGTTGTTTCCGTCAAAACGGCTGCCGTAACCCGTGATAGTCGTGATATGTCCGTCGACGGCTTTGCGGGCTTCGGCGGAAAAGTCGCTCTTTGCGCCGTTTACCGTAACGCCGACAAATCCGAGCGCAATAAACGCCGCGGTCAGCAAAATCAAAATCGGATAGTAAATCCACTTGAAAATTTTCATTAAAACGCACTCCTCGTTTTGCTAATGATACTGTTGCCGGGGTTGCATGTCCACACATACAACTCCTATTATACTATTTTAGCACAAAACAACGGTATTTCAAAACGAATATGCGCAATTTCGGAAAATTTTTCTTTATTTACACATTAAAATTCCGTATCCTTCTTTCTCTATACGGTTATATACCGGCTCGGACGCGAGCAGCTTGCTGTCGGTGTGCAAAATCACCGCACCGCCGCACTTAATGGCAACCTTGCCCAAAATGCGGTTGTTGTAAAGATTGCGCGCAATCGTCCAAAAGTCCACGCAGCCTTCGGGCTGGTCTCCGCTTAACGCACCCACCTTTTCTCCGCCGATAAGGTACGCGCCTATTCCGCCTGCGTTATCCGACTTAATAACCATAACCTCGCCCACTTTTACGTCCTTGGTTGCCTCGATAAAGATAAACATTGTCTTGTTCCTCCGTGTTTTTTATTTTACAATCATATTATAACGTTGAAGGCTACGCAAATACATTTGCGCCTGCGACGCGTCCGCCGCTCGTTTTAC
>CAZBTB010000313.1:0-2267 GCA_964494605.1 uncultured Lachnospiraceae bacterium | reverse complement strand
CGTTATCGTTGGCGCAATCATCGGTATTGACGTTGTCGCCGTCATTTTCGGTTTGGTGTTCCTGCTATTGTATAATTACGGTTACAATTGTTTCTGTGTGTTTATCGACCTTAACCGTCCCAAGCTTAATTGGACTACGCCCAACGAAGCGGTCAAGAATAACCGCAACGCCGCTATGCCTATGTTTATAAATATGGCGGTAAGTTTGATTTTGATTGCGGTGCCTTGTATTTGTCTGTTCCTTATTTCGTCGGCTGTGGTTTCCGCAATCGTGGCGTGGGCTGTGCTCATTTTGGTTGCAACGGCTATTGCAATCGTATTCCACAACCTGTTGTTTGCCAACCTCGACAGACTTTTCGATAAAATCAACGGATAATCGAAGCTATGACCCAAGAAGAAATAAACAGAGCCGCCGAATTGTTTGAGTCTTATCGCGCCGCCATGAAAAATGGCGAGTTTTCGTCTGCAATCGAAATAAACGAGAGTATGGAAAACGAGTGCCCGATAAGCGGTTTGACGTACTTAACGAGCGCCAAACTTTATGCGCTGTTTTATTTCCGCAGTGCCGAGAACCCCATTGATTTTGAGTCGCTCGAAAATAATCTCGATTATTTCGAGTCTAAGCCCGACGGCTATTTCGAAAACGATTTTGTCAAGAGCCGCAGTATTGCGGGTTTGGATAACATTGCGTACGTTTTGTATGTTCACGATGACGAAAAACTGCTCGCGCTAAACAATCAAAACGATACTGCGCTTCGCGACGCTGTCAGGTTTTCCGAGTTTAATCTCGGGCGTGCGACAATGCTGCTGAATGAAGCCGAAAAGAAAGAGCAAACGGAGCTTATCACCGAGATTTCCGAGCTTATCGAGCGGCTTAAGAGTTTAAGCTTGCGCATGGATGCGGTAAAGAAAAAGCTGGACGTTATAAAAGAGCATATAACGGAGCTTAACGCTCAGAAAAGAGCCGACAAAACCGAAGCCGACCGAAAAAAGAACAAAACCGCGCGTATTATTCGCTACGTTTTGGGCGCAGTGATAGTGGTAGCTGTGATCGTCAGTCTACTAATAAAAAGGTAACAAAAAAGAGCGGTATAAAATTACCGCTCTTTTAATGCAGTTATTTATTTTTCCTCTTCGTCGTTCATGACGGGAATAAAGTTCTCGAAAATGACATTATCACAGTATGGACGGAAGGCTTCGAGGTCGGCGTTCGACCGAACGGTCCAGGCGAGCACGGGCAGCTTTGAGCGGGTGACGTACTTATTGGGTAGGTTTTCGCCCTTGTAAGAAACAAACTGCGGAGCGGAAACCTTGTTCATTTTGAGGCGTTTGAGCATATAACGCTTAAACCGCCCGCTGAGCTCTTCTTTGGTGAAAAAGCAGGATAATTGTCCGCGCATAATCTGCGGCGCGTTTTTCTTGAAAAATTCGAGGGAGTAGGGGTTAAACGCCTGTACGGCAAATTCGCCGTTGTAGCCGTTGAGTAGGTCAAGAGTGTTACGCTCGAGCATGCCGATTTTGCTGTCGTTTTTGATTTCGATAAGTATCGGGGTTCTGCCGTTTACAAATTCCAGAACCTCTGCAAAAGTCGGAATTTTTTCGCCGGAGTTTTTAAGTCTGATTTCTTCCAAGTCCGCGCGGCTGAGGTTACACACGTAGCCGTCGCGGTCGGTGAGTCTGGTCAGTCTGTCATCGTGAAAAACAACAACCGTTCCGTCGTCGATGGGGCGCACGTCAAGCTCTATGGGAAAACCCTTTTCGATAGCAAGCTCGAAAGCTTTGATTGAGTTTTCGGGGACTTCCGAATTATGCAGTCCTCTGTGCGCAATCGGGCGCGAAAAAAGCCAAGACTTTTTTATGTCCATATTTACCTCTTTGTAATCTGCTGTTTACGCTACCGCCGATGTGTTTGCTACGATAACTAAAGCCAATAAAAACCTTCTGGAGTAATTATAACACTTAAAGCAAAATTATGCAACAATTTTTTAAATAAATACTGTCGTTTTGCATGTTTTATGACTAACTTTTGGCAAATGGCTTGTTATATACTTAAAAATCGTGTAAATATTCGTCCCGAGTGGTTAAAAGCGTTTGCGTTTTTACACGCTTTATCGTATAATTATTTTATGGGTAATCAGTCAAATATACGCAACTTCTGCATTATAGCACACATAGATCACGGCAAGTCCACGTTGGCCGACCGCCTTATCGAAGAGACGGGTACTTTGGCTAAGCGCGAGCTGTCCGATCAGCTCTTAGACACCATG
>CAZBTB010000312.1:0-2270 GCA_964494605.1 uncultured Lachnospiraceae bacterium | reverse complement strand
TGACGAAACCGAGTGCGTCGCGGTGAGCGGGATATTCGAGCAGTCCCCAATCCAGCTCGCTCGCGAAGTCCCACTCTTTGAACATGGCTAGCTCGCACCCCATCATCATTAGTTTTTTGCCGGGATGTGCGTACATATTCATGAGATAATTGCGGTAACCCGCGAACTTTTGCTCGTAGTCGCCGGGCATCTTATTGAGAAGCGAACCTTTGCCGTGCACTATCTCGTCGTGCGACACGGGAAGTATGTAGTTCTCGCTAAACGCGTAAGTAAGCGAGAACGTAAGCTCGTTGTGCTTACCCGATCTAAAGAACGGGTCGGTCTTGGCGTAATCGAGCGTGTCGTTCATCCAACCCATGTTCCACTTGAAGTTAAAGCCCAAGCCGCCCATCGAAACGGGTTTTGTCACAAGCGGCCAAGCCGTCGACTCCTCGGCAATCATGAGCGCATCGGGGTGGCGGGCAAATACCGCCGTATTGAGCTTTTGCAAAAACGCAACCGCCTCTTCGTTCTCTCTGCCGCCGAAACGGTTGGGCTGCCACTCGCCGTCGCGCCTGCCGTAATCGAGGTACAGCATACTGGCGACCGCATCCACCCTCAGTCCGTCGACGTGGTAAAGGTCGAACCACATGAGCGCATTCGAGCATAAAAAGGTCTGAACCTCGCCCCTGCCGTAATCGAAACAGCACGTTCCCCACTCCTTATGCTCGCGGCGGAGCGGATTTTTCGGTTCGTATAGAGGCTCGCCGTCAAACTCGGCTAAACCGTTTTCGTTTTTGGGGAAATGTCCCGGGACCCAATCGAGAATAATACCGATGTCTGCGGCATGCAGTTTTTCGACCAGATAACAAAAGTCAGCGGGCGTACCGTATCGCGACGTGGGAGCGAAATATCCCGTTACCTGATAACCCCACGAGCCGTCGAACGGATATTCGGCGATACCCATAAGCTCGAGGTGCGTGTAGTTCATCTTTTTTAAATACGGAACTATTTCGTCGGCGAATTTTACGTAAGAATAGGGATTTCCGTCAGGGTACCTTTTCCACGAATCGACGTGCGCTTCGTAGATGTTCATCGGCGAAGCATAAATATTCTTTTGCTTTCTTTTTACAAGGTACTCTTCGTCGTTGACTTTGATTTCGGCAATGGGGTAAACCTTGCTGTTCGTAAGCTCCCGCGTTTCGCTGTGGAGCGCGTAAGGATCCGATTTGTAAATCGTTCTTCCCGAGCGTGTTTCTATCCTGAATTTGTACGCATCGTACTTCTTGATTCCGCCTAGCTTTTTCTCGTAAATTCCGCCGCCTACGGGAAGGAGATAATCGGGATTGTCGTCCCAGCCGTTGAAGTCGCCCACAACCGCCACGCTCTTTGCAGAAGGCGCAAATACCCTGAACGTAGCGCTACCCGTCGGCTCGTCGAAAACACAGCCGAAATAACGATATGCGTCGTACAGTTCGCCCTCGTGAAACTTTTTGTCGTAAGTTTGATTCATTAAACAGCAGTCTCCGCCGATAGTATTCGACCGCTCGATTAAGCAGTCGAAGATTCTTGATTTTATTATACATTATTTTACCGAACAAATCAATACTCTTTTAAGAAATTGTGTAAATTTTTTGCAAAAATCATACAAATTCTTAAAAACACGGTACGAAACGCATTGCAACGGTTAAGTATATTCGGCTCGAGACTCGTTTATGAATAAATGTTTACGCTTTTGGGCTGAAATCGTTTGACAATTTACGTCGAATTATAATATAATTCAAATGGAATTTCATTCGGCATAGCGCTGTGGGAAAACTGAATCCCGCGGCGCTTTGCGCTTTCGGATACGAATGCAAAAGGAGATTTGATTATGAGCAACATTCCCGAACTGTTCGGCAGTCTCGTGTTCGACGACGCCGTAATGCAGAAGTGCCTGCCCAAAGACACCTACAAGACCTTTAAGGCGCTTGTAAAAGCAGGCGAACCGCTCACCCGAGAGATTGCCAATATCGTTGCAAACGAGATGAAAGAATGGGCTATCGACAAGGGTGCAACGCACTTTACGCATTGGTTTCAACCCATGACTGGCATAACCGCCGAAAAACACGACAGCTTTATTACGCCTGTCAGCGACGGCACGGTTATAATGAATTTTTCGGGTAAGGAGCTTATAAAGGGCGAACCCGACGCGTCGAGCTTCCCCAACGGCGGCTTGCGCTCCACCTTCGAGGCGCGCGGATACACGGCGTGGGACCCCACATGCTTCGCCTTTATCAAGGACGGCACGC
>CAZBTB010000311.1:0-2274 GCA_964494605.1 uncultured Lachnospiraceae bacterium | reverse complement strand
GCGAAAGAAAGCCGCGCGTGGGCATAGTAGGCGAGATTTACGTAAAATATTCGCCTCTTGCAAATAATCATCTGGAGGAGTTTTTAATCCGCGAGGGTTGTGAACCCGTTGTACCCGGACTTATGGATTTCGTTTTGTACTGTACGGTCAATAATATAAACGACGGCAGGATTTACGGCTTCAAGAACACAACAACGCGCGTTTCGTCGCTTTTGTACAAAATTCTCCTAAAAGAAAACCGTAAACTCAATAAAGCGGTAAAAAAGCACGGCGTATTTACGCCCATGGAAGACTTCGAGGAGCTACGCGAAGAAGCGGATAGACTTATAAATCAAGGCGTAAAAATGGGCGAGGGCTGGCTTATTACCGCCGAAATGGGCTGTTTGGCGAAAAGCGGAACCGAAAACATTGTTTGCACTCAGCCGTTCGGATGTCTGCCCAATCACATTGTCGCCCGCGGAATGAGCCGCAGGGTTAAAGAGGAATATCCCGACGCCAATATCGTCGCAATCGACTACGACCCGAGTGCGACGTCGGTCAATCAGGAAAACCGACTCAAACTCATGATTGCGAATATCAGAGAAAATCTCGATAAAACCGAGTAACAATACGGAGGAATTATGTCCGCACTCGAAATAGTCATGGTGGCTGTAGCAAGCTTGTTGCTGTTTATCATACTCTTGTATGTTATAGTCACGCTTTACATTAAAAAATTCGCCGCAAACAAGGCGGAGGACTTTTATATTATCGATAAATTCCCCCGAGTCAGAAAAACGGTTTTTTTGGGTGATTCGCTTACCGATTTTTATCCTATTGAAGAGTTTACCGATCTCAAGATTGTAAACCGCGGTATAGCGGGCGACACGACGGACGACGTTATGCGGCGTATTGATGAAGTGACCGCGCTTGAGCCTGAAAAACTGTTCCTTCAGATCGGCATTAACGATATGATCAGGAATAGTAAGCGTCGGCTTTCTGCGGAAAAGCTTGTAGATAAAATTTTTGCAATAATCAACAAGTTCGACCGTGAAAAAACCGAAATCAACGTTCTGTCGCTGTATCCGGTGAACAGGCGCAAAACCGTAGTCAGTTCTGTCATGATCAAAAAAGCGACGAATAAAAGAGTGACGGAAGTTAATAAATTACTTAAGGAGCGTTGCGAAGCGGAAAATATCGATTTTATTTTTCTGTTTGACGCACTCACCGACGAAAAAGGCAATCTCAGAAAGGAATATACCATCGAGGGATTGCACTTATCAATAAAGGGCTATGCGGCGCTGTCCGAGAGACTTTTGCCGTTTGTTACGGAGAATAAATGAAAATAGAACCCGACAAACTCGATAAAAAGGTGGCTAAAGCCGAGGAAAAGGCTGAAAAGCAACAAATTAAAGCCCGGAAAAAAGAGGATGCGAGATTAAACAAAGCTGCCGCAGTTGCCGAGAAAAAGCGTATTAAAACCGAGCATAGAGAGCGGATAAGGCAAGCGAACGAGGAAAAGCACCGCTTGGAAAAAGAGCTTTATACTTTGGCTAAACAGCAATCGCCCGACGCCGACTGGCTGAATCTCGACAATGCCGCGCTTATTTTTCCCGCTGCGGAAACCGCAGATCTTACCAATATGTTCAGGGTGAGTGCGGTTTTGACGGAGCCTGTCGATCCGATTATCCTACAAAAAGCAGTCAACTTGATCGTTCCGCGTTTTCCTTCGCTTACTTCTGCGTTGAAGCGCGGACTGTTTTGGTATTATCTCGAGCCGTCCAATAAACCGTTGGTTGTCGAAAAACAGCGTGATTTTCCCTGTCAGAAGATAACGATGGACGCAAGAAACGCTTTGATCAGAATTACTTATTACGGGCACGAAATAGCAGTTGAAATCGTGCATATCGCAACGGACGGTAACGGAGGAATAACGTTCTTAAATTCGCTTTTGGGCTGTTATTTCAAGCTTTTGGGACATGAAATCAACGATAAAACAAACTGTCTCAATCACCTTGACAAGCCTAAGCCTGAGGAGCTTGCCGACAGTTATCAGCAATTTTGCGACGATGTAAAACGCAAGCGCGCAAAGGATAAAAAAGCGTATCGGCTTTCGGGTAAAAAACTGCCCGCGGGCGCACTTATATCGGTCAAGGGTATTATGAGCTCGAGCCAAATAAACACCATTGCAAAGGAGCGCGGTCTTACCGTGGGGCAGCTTGTAACCGCATGTCTTATCTGGGCAATCGAAGAAGACAGAAAGTTCTATCTTAAAAGCAAAAAACTGCCCGTGATAAT
>CAZBTB010000310.1:0-2281 GCA_964494605.1 uncultured Lachnospiraceae bacterium | reverse complement strand
GAAGAGATAAAGGCTGTGTCGGACAGCATGACAAAGGACGAGCTCGAGCGCAGGCGTTACGGGCGGTTCGTGTCGGGTAAGGGACTTGTGTACCCGGAGTTTGACGAGCGAGTGCATGTAATAGAGCCGTTACCTCGAAAACGAGAACGGCAAGATCCTGCGCCAGACTCAGGGTAAGCCCACGTACACCGCAACCCTTGTAAAATACTGTGACCTGATCTGCTCGCGCCCCAACGGACAGGCAAAGCTTACGGGCATTACGGGCGGCAAAACCGTAACGACGCCGACGGAATCCAAGGAATGATAGGACTTGGCTACGAAGTAACGGGCGACTTATACGATATAGCGGATAGGCTAAAAGAGATTGATCCCGATTATTTCGTGTTTTATTCGTACGTAAAGCATCGCTACGAGGTGCACGTAAGAGGACAAAAGGGCGGCACGTTTGCGCTTGCCGTGCCTTACGACAAGCTCGACGAGCGCACATTACGGCTTGTCAGGCGTTCGCGCCGAGAGCGTGCCGACGAGTACTTAGCCGAGCTCGAGCGCGAGAACGCACGGTTAAAGCGTAATGAATACGACCGCGCGGTTGATAATGCCGCAGCGGCGGCGGAAAAGATTTTGATGTAGACGGGAATCGGGAAGGCAGTCACTGTTTTGTGATTGCCTTCCGTATTCGGAGGAGAAAGGATATGAAACTAAAAGAGGCTGTTTATTATGCGGCTATGTTTATGCAGCTCGACAACGTTTGCGCGGCGATCGAAAGCGGCGGAGAAGCCGACGAGGAGACCGCAAAGGAGACGGACAGGCTGATCAGGTGCGCCAACCTTGTTCTTAACGAGGCGGCGAGCGACTATCTGCCGCTTAAAGTCACCGAGCGCGTTTCGTCAAGCGGGCTTGCCGTTAAGTACACCGACCTTAATAAACCCATTATCGACTTATTGGCGGTTACCGACAAAAGCGGCAAAAACGTACCGATCAAGCAGTATTACGACAGGATTACTTTGCCGTACGAGGGAGAGTTCGATGTGACATACAGCTATGCACCCGAAACGGTCGGGCTCGAGGACGAACTGCCGTACACAGAGCGACTGGGCGCGAGAGCGCTTGCTTACGGTACGGCGGGCGAGTACGCGATAATCTCGGGAATGACCGACGAGGCGGTGCTGTGGGATAAGCGTTTTAAAGACGCGCTCGGGTTGGCGTCGGCGGTAAAGCGTGAAATGAAGCTCCCAAAAAGGCGGTGGCTATGAAGGGCAGTTACATTAGCGTTCCCGCAGCTAAAAAGCTCAAGACGGGCATCGCGGATTTTTCGGGCGGCGCGGACTATTCTGCAGACGAGAGCGTAATGCCGTTGTCGCGTGCCCGCGACTGCTACAACTTCGACTTTTCGGGCGGAGAACTGAAAACCGGTTACGGACTTGAGCTTTACGAGGGCTTCGCGGGCGTTGAGATTAAAAGCGTTTGGCTGTTTACGAGGTTTGACGCCGACTTAAGCGTGCGCGACGACAGAATTATAGCGGCAGGCAGCGACGGAAAGTTATGGTATCGGAGCGTGATGGGCGACGGCGAGGTGAAGCGGCTGGGGTCGCACGAATTCGAAACGACTCCTTCGTTTATCAATTACAGGCTGTACGGAGAGGACGTTGTGCTTATCTGTTCGCCCGAGGACGGAATGTTCGTTTGGGACGGAAAAGCCGAGCCGTACAAGGTGGAAAACGCGCCGCGCATTACGTCGATGGCATTGCATTACGAGCGTTTGTTCGTCACGATCGACGGCGAGAAAAACGCCGTGTGGTTCTCCGACGACCTCGACCCGACCAACTGGGACGCGTCGCTGTCGGGCGGCGGTTTTATTCAGATGATAGACGAGCGCGGCGCACTCAACCGCGTCGTGAGCTATCTGAATTACGTGTACGTGTTCCGCGATTACGGGATTTCGCGCATAACGGCGTTCGGTTCGCAGTCCGAATTTTCGGTGAGCAATCTGTTCGTGTCCAGCGGGCGGATATATCCCGGCTCGGTTGCGCTTTGCGGCGACATAGTTATATTTCTCGCAGAGGACGGACTGTACGCTTTCGACGGAGTGAGCACCTCAAAGCTTTTGGCTAACCTCGACGGACTTTTTGCAAACGGCGAAAGCTCGGCGGCGTACTACGCAGGCGGCAAGTATTATCTTGCGTTCGGGCGCGAAAACGAGAGCGAAGAAGAGGTAGGCAACAACGCGCTCTTGGTGCTTGACGTAAGCCGCGGCGGTTATTCGCTGGGCGTCGGAATGGAC
>CAZBTB010000309.1:0-2308 GCA_964494605.1 uncultured Lachnospiraceae bacterium | reverse complement strand
CCCCCGTCAATTATTTCGTCCCTATTTGTCAAATTTTTTTGCTGTAATTTTCGGTATTATACGTCTAATATTTCGACGGAGAAACGCCCGTGTGTTTTTTGAAATCCCGGGAAAAATCGTATAAATTTGCATAACCGAGCGTTTGCGCGATATCCGAAATCGTTCCGTAATCGCTTTTCAGCAGTTCTTTTGCTTTTCCTATGCGCATTTCGTGCACGTAAGAAATAGGCGAAACACCCATTATATCGGTAAAAAGTTTTCTGAAATACACGTTTGAAAGCCCAGTGACTTTAGCAAGCTCGTCGTTCGTTATGTTACGGTTGCAATTCTGAGAAATATACTCTAAAGCGGGTGCAATCTTGCGCTGCCTGTCGGTGGGCAAATACTTTTTCGGAGCCGAATTTACAAGCGCCAATATAATAGAATAGACGTCCCTTATCTTTTCGATTTCCGCCATAGGACGGTTGACGGTTTTTTTGTACTCTATATCTTTAAACATTTTCAGCAGCTTTTTGCCGTTCCGAACGGAGAATCCGAAAATTCCGTCGTAGGTCATTTCGCTTTCGAACTCAATCATGGTACAGTGCCCCGACTGCGTACACTGCCACTCGTACGCACACCCCTTAGGAAGAATAACCAAATGATTTAAATCCGATATAAAATTTCTTCCGTTGGCGGTATAGACCGTCTGCCCTTCGTACTTGATAGCCACAGCCCAAGCCGAACGGTTATTCCTTTTTGCTTTCGCCCCTTCGGGATTGAACAAAGTGGACGCCCAAAGCACTTTCGTTATGACCAGATTTGATAAAACGTCGATATCCATATTTATCCGAAACTCCGCATATTAATTGGAATTATACAGCATTATTTCCGAACAGTCAAGATATTATGTATCAAAATTGATAAATGATACATAATTGGCATTTACATGTCAAACCGATGGTGCTATACTTTTTAAGGAGGTGGAATTATGAATAAAACACTGTCGAATTTACCCTCGCCTGCCTTGGCGGGCGTAATAAGAGAAAAAACCGTACAGGGCGCGATCGCCGAGATAAAAAACTGCACGTACGACGGGGCTACGATGATCGATTTGCACATGTCCTGTCTCGAAAACAGCGACGTTACGGCGTTAAAGGCAATTATCGGATCGTCCAAGCTTCCCGTACTCGCGCTCAACTACAATCAGAAATACGATTGGTCGAGCGCCGGTTTTTCCGAAGAAGAACGGGCGGACAGCTTTATACGTGCAATACAAGCGGGCGCTGCGGGAATCGATATGCAAGGCTATACGTTTCACGCTCCGTCAAAAAGCGGGTTTTGCGGCGAGGATAAATATTCCTTTACAAAAGGTAACCCCAAAGAGGTCGTAACCGACGAAACGGTTATTGCCAAGCAATGCGAATTTATCGAGCGCGTTCATTCCATGGGTGCGGAAGTCCTGTTATCCTGTCACCCCGGCATTGTCATGGACTGCCGTCAGGTTGTAGACCTTGCTCTGTTTTTGGAAAAACGCAAACCCGACATTATAAAAATAGTTACTTCCGCTACCACAGAGGACGAAATGGCGGAAAGCATTCGCACAATGATCGAGCTTAAACGCGAGGTCAAAACACCCGTCAGTTATCACGCCAACGGCAAAGCGGGCAGCCTGACAAGAATTATCAATCCTATATTGGGCGGACATATAGTTTTCTGCGTCGACAGATTCAACGAAGGCAGCACTATGGAACAGCTTGACCTACGCACAGCCAAGGCCGCAATAGATAATATTAAAAAAATAATGTGAGGTAATAGTATGAAAAACAAACAGATTGTTTTTACGGGGATTCACAAAGCGGAGTTTTTAGAAACCGAAATTCCTTGCGTGCACGAAAACGAAGTACTGACCGAAATGGAATACACGGTCGTTAGCGGCGGAACCGAACGCGCCAATATTATGGGCATGAAAAACACGTGTCAGTCGTTTCCCATAATGCTCGGATACTGCGGTGTCGGACGCGTAATCAAAGTGGGCGACAAAGTAAATACCGTTAAAATCGGCGACCGCGTGCTTGTTTATCACGGGTATCACGCAAAATACAACGTTAGGCCCGAATCGGACGTAACGAAAGTAACACAAGACGTCTCCTCTCTCGATGCGGCTTTCGTCATAATCGCGTCTATGGGCTTGGGCGGCGTACGAAAATTGGAGCTGGAAATCGGAGAAAGCGCTATGGTAATGGGTCTGGGATTACTCGGAATTTTCGCTATTCAATTCTGTAGGCTCAACGGCGCATATCCCGTGATTGCCGCCGACCCCAATCCC
>CAZBTB010000308.1:0-2328 GCA_964494605.1 uncultured Lachnospiraceae bacterium | reverse complement strand
ATAGCCGTTACCGCCGCAATATCTCCGGCTCCGTTTACTTTTTTATCAAAACACCCGATTGTTGACAGAGTTTCTGTTTCAGAATCCAACAATCCCTGTTGAACGGCTTTACCGATATGTTCCAGTGACTTAAGAATATTTTCTACGGTATTGTCCCACTCCGCCTTATAATCGTACTTTCCGTTTGCCGTATTTAGCCACTCTTCGGTAAACGCTTTTGAAAACGCACCCCAACTAGCGGAATGGCTTACTACCGCGGAAATTAATTCGCCGTAATTTAACGTTTCGGTTTTGAGCAATGAAAAGTACACGGCGTACGCATAACAGAGTGCCCCCAAAATTGCTCTGGGGTGTCCGTGCGACGACAAGGCGTCCTCGACTATTTCGTTAGCGATAACCTCGAAATTATTATCGCGCAAATGGAATATAACGTGCGGAATTGCCCGCATTGCGACACCGTTTCCGCCAGCCGTAAAACAATGATCGTTATCTTTATATTTCCAGGGAACGATTTTATGTGCCCAAAGATTAGCCGCCTGCAACATTGCCTTACCGCCACCGCGTTCGTAAATTCTCCAATACGGAAGCTCATATTTGGTAAAATACTCGTCCCACTTCTGCCCTGATAACAAGCTTCTGGCAACGGCTAAGGTCAATTGCGTATCGTCGCTGTATTCGCCGGGTAAAATAGTTTCATTATGACCCCAATATCTTCCGCCCGACTTTTTCTTCCAGTCTTTAAAACTACTTATATAATTCTTATTATAAGCAATATTTGACGAGCGGCTCTCGTTTGGCCAGCCAAGTGCGTCACCTACCGCAAAAGTAATAAGCGCTCCTTTGCATTTTTCATTTAACGTCGGTATTATATTCATTTCTTTCTCCCATTATTAACCTACAACAAATTTCTCTTCCTTAGGACGGATACCGTCTCTAACCGCTTGGCTCCAATTCGTATCGCACACCTCCGGAGCAATAAAAATATCTATTTCTTTACCGCACGTCTTTAATATAGCGCTGATATTATTCGCAACGGACGCACTCCCTACAATAATTTTTGTAATATATCGCAGCGGAACGTTGGAAAACACTAAAACTTCCGCTTGGTCGTCGGTAGGACAGCATGAAAGCATCTTCGGCGGCCGATGGCGATTTTTAATGCCGACGGTTAAATCAGTTTTAAACAATTCGGGAAAAGCCTCTACGTTGCCTTTTATATATCGGCCGTGATAGTACGCAGCATTGCACGGACAAAACTTGATATTTTGGTGCTTTACTATTTCAGGGTCGATACATAGAATTATCCATTCGCGGAAAATCTCATTGGTGTCTCTGGATTTTACCTTTTTCCAATACCAACTGTTAGGATATTCAATAGAGCAACATACGTAATCCAGCTTACCGTCAAATCGGTCTAAATCATTTTGGTCTTTTACGTCCGGCTTTATATAACCGGTAGCGAGTATGCCGTCGGAAGAGCTGATGATATGAACGAAGCTCCTCGTTTTTGTAAAATGGCATAACCGAGTTACCCCTTTCGCTATTAAATAATCGTATAAATCTTGCTTGGTAGCTACTCCCATTTGCGTTTACCTTTTGATATAATTTTCAGAATCTTGCGGGAACAAATCAGTTAACGTAGAAGAATAACTCATAATAACGCTTTGCTTCGCTCTTGTTACCGCTACGTACAGTAATTTTAAGGCGTGTGAATAAACTTTATCTTTATTCTCGCTTTCATCCAGTTTTTTTCGGTCAGGATAGTCTTCTGCATTCAGAAACGGAATAAAAACGTTATCGAACTCTAAACCTTTCGCGGAATAATAAGTCGTGACGTATACGCCGTCGTCAATAGAACTACTGTTTTCTTTCTTAATCTCCTTTGCCACTATCTTGTTTTTAGCTAATTCAAGCAAAAATTCCGTTACTAATTGACGGCTTTGTACTACAATCAAATTTCGTCCGCCGCGGTTTCTCAATAATTTTGAAATTTCGGTGAACTCCTCGCGTTCGCTCGCGTATTTTATCAGAATAGGTTTAATACCCGCAGCCGGTCCTTTTAAGTTAGGCGCGACGTACTCTTCGCCTTTCTTCTCCCACTTGGGATGTTTAAGAATATCCTGCGCAAACAGAGCAATTTCTATTGGATTGCGATAATTGTTTTCAAACTTCCAAATCTTTTTCGTGTCAATACCCGAAGCTTTCCAGGACAAGGCGTTGCCGTATATTTGTTGAGCGATATCACCGAAAAACGTAAAAGAACCTTCAGGCGGCACCGCCTTTATCAACGCCTTCAACATCATAGGTGAAAAATCTTGTCCTTCGTCT
>CAZBTB010000307.1:0-2356 GCA_964494605.1 uncultured Lachnospiraceae bacterium | reverse complement strand
CCGACAACAACGTGCAGTCTTTTATAAAATATTTGCAATACCCAAACACGCAACCGATAACGGCAGTGCACAGCACCTGAAACAGACTTCCGTTGATTATATGCCAAAGTCCGAACAATAAGGATGCAAACAGCGGCGAAAGCCATTTGGATTTTTTTAACCAAATTTCAAACTGATTTTGTACGTAGCCGCGGAATACGATTTCTTCACAAACCCCTACAAAAAGAATATCTTGCACGGCGGAAATTGCAAAAAGGCTTACGGACGGGTCGGTATGAGAACCGACAATGCTCGTGCCGCATAAAATCGGAACGATACCGACCAACAGGCACAATACGGCGGCAATCGCAAGTCCTATTAAGATTTGCAACCACAATCTGTGTTTTGTGGGCAACAGTTTGCTTTCTTGCCCCGTCAGCTTCATAGCAACTACGGCAACTGCCGCAAATGCCGCAAATACGAGCAAATTTAGGCATATTCTTAATGCGGCTATCTCGATTAGCCATATTCCCCAAAGCGAAAAGGTCAATCCGACAATCAACGTCAATGCAATGAGCAATATTATGACAGCCGATTTACTATCGGCATTTACGGGAAATATTGATTTTTTATTTTCTTCCATAACCTTTCTCCTTTATTCTGTAGTACAAATCCCTATGGAAACCACGGAAATTTGCGTCCTTTTTAATATTGTTTTTTATCATGCTTTCAACAGTTCTGCGGCTTTCTCGGCTTCGAGCGCGACAGACTTAAGGTTGCCCGCGCCGAATGGGGATTTTAAGCCCGCCTCGCTCACAAGGTCGCCGTACGCTACCGTGCCGCTCTTAGACAGGAGCTTTTTGTAGCGTGTGAATGCGTCTATGTAGTTCTTTTGAGACGCGAGGTAAAACTGAAGAGCAACGCTTTGAGCTATGCAGTAGTCGATATAGTAGAACGGACATTCGAAGATGTGCATTTGGTACTGCCAGCGCGTGCCTTTCTCCAGGTACGGTATTCCGTCCGCGTCCATGTACGGGCGGTAAATTTTTTCGAGCCGCTTCCACTCGGCGTTGCGCTCGGCGGGAGTAAGCTCGGGATTGTCGTACACTATGTGCTGAAAGTGGTCGACCATTGTGCCGTAGGGGATAAAGGTGAGGTCGTCGGCTATGTGGCAGAAAGACATCTCGCGCGCTTTGTCGCCGAAAAACAGCTCGTTGTATTTTAAGCAGAACATTTCCATGCTCATCGAGTGGGTTTCGGCTGTCTCCATTCCGCCCACGCCGAGCTCGAGGTCGTTGCCGTTTTTGTACATCATATAGTCGGCAAAGGCGTGACCCGCCTCATGTGTCAGTACCGTAACGTCGCCTTCCGTGCCGTTGAAGTTCGCCAGGATAAACGCCTGCTCGTAGTCGGGCAGTCCGGTGCAGTATCCGCCGCCCCATTTGCCTTCGCGCGGCATAACGTCAAACGCTTCGGCTTCAGTCATTTCTTTAAAGAACTCGCCCGTGTCCGCGTCGAGGTCGGAATACATCTTCTGCGCGGCGGCAAACATTTCGTCGGGCGTTCCCGTCGGCTTGGGGTTGCCGCCCTTTAAGTAAACCTTGTCGTCGTACAGCTTCATTCTGTCAATGCCTTGGTCGGCTGCTGTCAATGCGCGCAATTTCGCCACGCAGGGAACGATGTCGTTAATTACGTTTTTTCGGAAGGTTTCGATTTCCTCGCGCCCGTAGCTTATGCGGTTCATGCGGTAATAGCCAAGCTCGGTAAAACTCTTGTACCCGAGCTTTTTAGCCATTCTGTCGCGCACCTTTACGAGCTTGTCGAAAATTCCGTCCAGCTTGTCGCCGATAGAGGACAGAGTTGCGCCGAGCGCCTCAAACGCCTCTCGCCGCACTTCGCGGTCACCGTCCTGCATGTACCCGTTAAGCTTGGGTAAGGGCATCTTTTCGCCGCGGAACTCGTACAGCGTTTCCGCCATAAGCGTCGAGTATTCGGTGACGAGCGCGTTTTCTTCTTTCATCTCCTCGAGTATGCGCTCGTCCGTGGATTTAACCGCGCACTCGTAAACCTTAAAGACAAGCGGATTGATAAACTTTTCCGCCTCTTTTCTTAAAGTCTGACGCAGCAAAGCCTTCATAAAGGGCAACGCGGCAGTGTTGAGCTCGGGCGTAATCTCGTCGTAATATTCGCGTTCGCCCTTGTAAAACCCGTCGCGCGAGTCCTGCGTAAATCTTATGTTGGCAATCGTGCTCACCGTGCACATATAGCTCAAAAGCTTAAGATATCTGTTTCTTATTTCCAAAGCTTGCTCGCCCGAGGTTGCTTTCTCCATTTCGTCAGCCAAAGCCTTAAGCTCGGCTATTGCCTTGTCCTTATC
>CAZBTB010000306.1:0-2362 GCA_964494605.1 uncultured Lachnospiraceae bacterium | reverse complement strand
GTCCTCGGTAGAAGATGCTATTAAATACGAAGAAGAGCACGCTGCCGAGTACACGGAGCTTGTAAAGGCAAGCGAAAACTTAAGACGCCGCATAACGTGCTTACGAAACGACGATCCCCTGAGAATTGTCGTTCACGCCGATTACTACAAGCTTTCGGCAAGGAGACTGTATTACGAAATGACGGGATTGGGCATTATTCCCGAAACCTATTTCGGAGAATACGTCGTGTTTATTGTGACGCTGTCCGATAAGCCCGACGGCGTAAACAAATTGGCGGACGCGTTGCGCTCGGTGCTTAAATAATACTTTAGGAAATAATATGAAGGGTAAATTCGTTACAATCGAGGGTTGCGAGGGAGTGGGCAAATCCACTCTTATCTCGGGACTTAAAGAGTATTTCGCCGCTAAAGGAACGGACGCGGTTTTTACGCGCGAGCCGGGCGGAACTCCCGCTGCCGAAAAGATACGTAATATAATACTCGACGCGGGCAATTCGGAAATAACGCCCGTGACCGAGCTTTTGCTGTACGCCGCTTCCCGCGCTCAGCATACCGAAGAGCTTATTAAACCGAGCGTTGATTCGGGTAAAATCGTCGTTTGCGACCGTTACAGCGACTCGACGCTTGCTTACCAGGGTTATGCGCGTGGACTGGGCATAGAGCTGTGTAGTCGGCTTAACTCGATTGCGCAGTGCGGTATCCGACCCGACCTTACCGTATTTTTGGATTTGAACCCGACGGACGGGTTTAAGCGCAAGGGCGGGAAAGATGCGGGCGACAGGCTGGAGAACGAGAGCATTGCCTTTCACGAGAGGGTGTACTTCGGGTTCAAAACGATTGCCGCCGAAAATCCCGAGCGTTTTGCCGTTATCGACGCGTCGAAGAGCGCCGAAGAAGTGCTCGGAGATGTCATTCAAGCTTTCAAGACAAGAGGGATTTGTTGATCGGTGGACAGGCTTTCGCTCATTAAAAACAGCGCGGCTTACGCGCTCATGCACCGAGACGTTACCGAAGGGCGTATTTCGCACGCCTATCTTATCGTTTCGCCCGACGTGAAGTTTTCCGAGGAGCTTACTTCGGCGTTTTTGGCCGAGTGTATTTTCGGTAATTCCGACGGGCAAAGTCGAATACACGCTCAAAATCAAGCGGACGTAATAAGGCTTCCGCACGGCGACAAGGTCATGACCGCCGACGTTGAGGAGCTTACCGAAACGGTGTATTTTACGCCCACGGAGCTAAGTAGAAAGTTTTATATCGTATCGAAAGCCGAGACGATGAACGAGCCGAGCCAGAACAAGCTGCTAAAGGTTTTGGAAGAGCCGCCTTCGAGCGTGGTGATAATATTGCAGTGCTCCAACGTCAATGCGCTTCTGCCCACGGTTTTATCTAGGGTCAAGCGTGTGGACGTTGCGCCCTTAAACGAAGAGACGCTTATTGAATATCTGACGGAAAATTACGGCGAGGACAATAAGATTTATCTCGCGGCGGCGTTGTCGGGCGGATATTTGGGTAGAGCCGAAGAGACGCTTAACGAAAACCGTTTGTCCGAAATGTTCAATCTTGCCGCGGATACGCTCAAGAACATGAAAAACAGCAAAATGGTTCTGTCGTTCTCGACGCGCATTATCGTTCACAAGGAAAGACTTGCCGAATTCGTGGACATAATCGAGCTGATACTCGGCGACTGTTTACTCGCAAGCACGGGCGTAAGAGACAGGCTGAGATTCAAAAACGCCGTTAAGGACATAATAGACATATCGGGCGAGTACACCGCCGAAGTGGTCGTAAAGCTCCGTCCCGTGATAATGAGAGCAAAACAGCGGCTGGGGCTTTTCGGAAATCCGCAGTCGGTGCTCGACGAATTACTTTTTTCGATGTTGGAGGTTAAGGCAAAATGCCGAAGGTAGTAGGAATAAAATTCAGGCGTTCGCCCAAGCTGTATTACTTTAAGGCAGGCGATTTCGAGTACGTACAGGGCGGCGGCGTAATTGTCGAGACCGCCAAGGGACTCGAGTACGGCACGGTGGCTATGCTTCCCGCCGACGTATCCGACCGCGAGGTTAAAGAGCCGCTTAAACCCATAATTAGAGTTGCGACCGAAGAGGACGATAAAAAGATCGAAGAGTTTGACGCAAAACGCGACGAGACGCTTAAAATCGCTACCGAAAAGGTGGAAGCGGCAAAGCTTAACATGAAGCTTGTTGACGTCGAGTTCACTTTCGACGGGTCGAAGCTCGTTATCTACTTTACCGCAGACGGAAGAGTGGATTTTCGCGATCTGGTCAAGGATTTGGCGTCGGCGTTTCATAAGCGTATCGAGCTAAGGCAAATCGGCGCGCGCGACGAGTGCAAGATGCTGGGC
>CAZBTB010000305.1:0-2372 GCA_964494605.1 uncultured Lachnospiraceae bacterium | reverse complement strand
TATCGAAGCGAAAATGGCGCAGGCGGTGGAAAACCAGGAGTTCGAGCGCGCGATTACTTACCGCGATCAGCTCGAAATGCTGGGTAAGCTCCGCGAGCGCACTGTGGCAAACCTCGGCAACGTTACCGATATCGACGCGTTTGCTTATGCGGGCAGCGGCGAGTACGGCGTGGTTTCGGTGGCTATCGTTCGCGGCAACAAGATGATGGGCGTAAAGAACTTCAAGATAACCGACGCCGAAATGACGACGGGAGAGACGTTCACTTCCTTTATCATGCAGTATTACGGCGGCAACAACGAAATGCCCGAGGAAATCTGTCTCGAGGAAGAGTTCGATACGACTGCGTTAAGCGAATATCTCGGATCACTCGGCAAAGCTCCCGAAATTACTTTTCCCAAGAAAGGCACAAGACTCAGGCTTGTCAAGACCGCACATTCCAATGCGTCCGATTATCTTGTTAAATCGGAGGAAAAAGCAAAGCGCGAAGAGGACATGACTATAGGCGCGGCAAAGCAACTGGCTAAAATTCTCGGCATAAAATCCGCGCGGCGCATGGAGTGCTACGATATTTCCAACATAAGCGGCGTGGATAAGGTCGCGTCTCAATCGGTGTTTATCGACGGCAAACCCAGTCCGTCCGATTACCGTAAGTATAAGATCAAGACCGTAGAGGGTGCGGACGACTTTAAGTGCATGGAAGAGGTAATAAGGCGCAGGTTATCTCGCGCCGACGGCGACGACAAATTTTCGTATTTACCCGACCTCATTGTCATCGACGGCGGCAAAGGTCAGCTGTCGAGCGCTTACGCCGTTATGCGCGATATGGGTTACGATATTCCCATGGTGGGACTTGCCAAGCGCGAAGAGGAAATTTTCACGCCGCACAGTCCCGAGCCTATTGTCTTAAAACACGATCATTACGCTTTACGGCTTATGCAGAGAATCCGCGACGAGGCGCACAGGTTTGCCATCACTTATCACCGTAAGCTCAGGTCGAAAAGGTATTTTTCCGAGCTTGACGAGGTTGAGGGCATAGGACCGAAGCGCCGCGCGATTTTACTCAAGGCGTTTGAAAATTTCGCCGATATCAAGAATGCGAGCGTGGAGACGTTGGCGGCGGTAGAGGGAATCGACGAAAAGACCGCACGCAACGTGTACGAACACTTTCACAAGAAAGACAGCGAGGACTGACATGAAATACGATTTGATTTTTTCCGATTTCGACGGAACGTTACTAAAATCCGACAACACGATTGACCGAAAGACCGCGGACGCAATAAAGGACTATATTTCCCGCGGCGGGCATTTCGTGGTTTGCACGGGCAGAATGTCGAGCTCTATCGACCCGTGGCTCGAGTATCTCGGAATAGGAGGACAGCGTATAGCGGTGGCTGGCTATCAGGGAACGAGCATTTCGGACACCGACGGCAACCTCTTGTACTGTGACTATATAGACGTAAAGACGGTGCTGACCATACTGAAAAAGGCAAAGGAGCTTAACGTTTACGTACATTTTTACGACGATAAATGGGTTTACGTAGCCGAAAAGAATTGGATTAACGAAGAGTACAACAGGCTTACGGGTGCGCCGCTTAAGCCCGTCGGGGATTTGATTGAGTTTCTTGCCGTACATCCCGAACTTAAAGTAATAAAGATTATGATCGTCGTCGAACCCGCAAAACTCGTCGAAACGCTTGACGAGTGCAACCGTCTTAATTTAAACGGAGTTCAGTTCTATACGTCTACGTCGATGTTCGTCGAGTGTGTCAGCAGCGACGGAGGAAAGGGTAACGGACTTAAAAAAGTTGCCGAGCTACTGGGTATTCCGCTTGACAAAACCTTGGCGATAGGAGACAATATGAACGATATTCCCATGCTTAAAGCGGCGGGTATGAGCGTAGCCGTGGGTAATGCGCTTGACGCGGTCAAAGCGGAAGCGGACTATATCGCAGGCACTAACGACCAAAATCCCATAGCCGAAGCGATAGAAAAATTTTGTAAGGAGTAAAGATTTATGGCTAAGACAAAACCCAAGCTTACAGAGCTGCAGGAAACGGAAACCGACGTAAAAATCAAGGATTTTACCGAGCGTCTCAATCTGGAAATTTTGCATACCGGCGACAGCGACAGCCTTCACGTGGCAACGTTTAACATAAGCCGCCCCGGGCTTCAGCTTGCCGGCTACTACGAGCATTTCAGCGCCGAGCGCGTGCAGGTCATAGGCGAGCAGGAAATGTCGTACTTAAATCACTGTACGCCCGAAGAGCGTGCCAAGGCTTGCGACGATTTGTGCAAGTTCAATTTCCCTTGCCTTGTGCTGACGTCTGTGCTCGAGCCGCTCCCCGAGCTTATGGCGGCGGCGGAAAAGTAC
>CAZBTB010000304.1:0-2390 GCA_964494605.1 uncultured Lachnospiraceae bacterium | reverse complement strand
TTGAAAAAATAGCGGAAGCGCGCGGAATAGCTTACGCGAACAGCGGACACATGGCGTTTATTCCGTCATATTCGACGGCAAAGGAAGTGGCGAAGGATTTTCTGCGTTTCTTGTCCACGGACAAAGCGAACAAAATTTTCATGCACGCCACGTTCGGCGCCAATATGCCTTTCGATTATAACGTCGAAACCAAAGAACCCGAGTTTTACAGCAACGGAATCTCTCAGCTGCATAAGGACAGACTGGAATCGCTCAAGCACGTTAAATATCTCCCGGGAGCCGAGTGCTTCAGACTTAATTATTTCGGCGGTTTGGGCACTATCGTAGGCGGCGTTACCCATTCGCTCTGTGTTAAGAATAACAGAGAATACAAAAATGCGCTTGAAATTTTCCAAACGACGGTAGACTATTGGAACGAAACGCGTTGGCAGAATGCTCTCATCAGCGCCGGAATGCTGTAAAAATAAGATTTTAAGGAGGAAAAACAGTGAAAACAACTAAATACAGATTACTTGCGGGGTTGCTGGCGGTTGTTATGGCATTTGCGGTAACGGGTTGTGCGAATAAGCCCGACGGCAGTAACGACTCCGACACGGACGTTGCCTTGGAGGTCGCGGTGTGGAGCACGCCCGTTACCGAAAAGATTATGCGCGACAAGGAGTATTCCGATCGCGGACCCGCTGCCGTCAATATCGAAATGTTCAAGAACGAAACGGAATCGGGTCAGCTTTTGTTTACGCCCAATAAGGCGGTTTCATCCTACAACTTCGAGGTTCCGGACTTAAAGGACGCGGCAGGCAATACTCTTGCGGCAAGTACGGTTGCGGTTTATCACGAAATGTACATGAATATCGAGACCAACACGATCGGCAACGCCGCGAAGGGCTTCGAAGAGGGCTGGTATCCCGATGCACTTTTACCGTTAAAGACGGCAATTAAGTACGGGGAAACCAAGGTGAATAAAAACGAGAATCAGGGCATTTACGTGTCGGTCACTGCGCCCGAGAATCAGCCTGCGGGTACTTATACGGGCACCGGCACGCTGACCGTTGACGGCAAAGCAATAAGCGTTCCCGTATCGGTCACCGTTTGGGATTGGGCGGTGCCTGTCGAAAACCACTTAAGAACGGTTTTTGCGAGCGGCACGGCGTGGAACAACGGCAGCCTGAAGTCGGGTGAGCTCGATTCCACGTGGGAAAAGAAAGACGCTTATACCAATTACCTATTAAAGTACCGCCTGAACGACAGACTGACCACGTACGCAAACATGGGTTCGAGAACGGATCTGAACATATGGATTCCCAAGCTTGTCGAGTATGCAAAAGATCCGCGCGTTTCCACGATCGTTCTTCCTTATAAGGATACGAGCACGAGCATAGATATCGATTATTATCAAGAGGTCGTCCGCGCGGTCATGAAGGCTTGTATCGAGAACGACATGGACATTTTCTCCAAATTCGTTACTTACTTCGAGCTTATGGACGAACCCAACGGCAACGAAAAGAAAATGAATCTTGCGTACAACTCGCTGAACGACGTAGCCGAGTTCAACAGAAAGACAAGGGACAGTAAAGAAGTTTTCCGCTCGTCATTTGTTAACGTCGACGGCTATACCGACGAAAAGTTCGATGTTTACTTTAATTCGATGCTGAATATAGAACAGCTGCTTGTCGGTCACTTTATTACGAAGGACGACCGTTTCACCGGGGATAACTTGGCAAATCTCAATATTACATACTGCCCGACGGTGGATAAGTACAATTACGAAGGAGACCGCGACAAGTACTACGGCAACGAGACGGTTTTCGGCGACGAAAGAGAATATTGGTGGTATACCTGCATGACGCCGAGAAATCCTTATCCTTCGTATCATATCGACGATTGGGGTTGGTCGCCGCGCGTGCTCAGCTGGGAACAGTACAAATACGGAGTAACCGGTAATCTTTATTATGCGGTTGACCGTTGGTTTGTAACGGGCAGAGACACCGTGCAGAATCTTTACGAATATCCCATGGAGTATGCGGGCGTAAACGGCGACGGCTTCCTGTGGTAGCCCGGTAAGTATTACGGACTCGAAGAGCCGGTAGCAAGCCTCAGACTGAACGCAATCCGCGACGGCATGGAGGACTACGAGGCATTGTACGCTTTGGGAAACCTCACCGACGAGCAGCTTTTGAAAGCGGGTATAGTGACGCAAGCCGAGCTTGACGCGCAGTTCGCAACCGAAGGAATTACGCGAGACATTCTTACGGACGTGTTCGATACGCTGTTCCGCGGAACGGTTGTCAGCACCGACGCGGAGAAAATGGACGCTGCGCGCAGGGTTGTCGCGCAAATGCTGATTGCCGCAGCCAATACCGGCGCAATCGTTTATGACAAGGCTATTCGTG
>CAZBTB010000303.1:0-2408 GCA_964494605.1 uncultured Lachnospiraceae bacterium | reverse complement strand
ATATTCGGTTATAAACGAAAGTCAAACCCTTGAGCGGCGTCATCGTGCCGTAAATGTCGCCCTTTTTATCCACCACGCGCATGCGGCACTCGTCGTAAATATCCTCGGGCGGCTCTTCGTCGAACCACACAAAATCAAGGCTCGCACCCTGAAACTTTTCTCTGCCCATCTCCGCGCTCTTAAAGCCTATCGTGCTTATTCCGCCGAAAACGTTTTTGACCGCTATGTAGTCGATTACACCGCCCGCAGGATTGGAGGACTTGCCCGACACCATAACGACGTCCGCTATCCACTCGGGGTTAAGGTAATACAGAATCTTACACTGTGCCACCTCGCGCTGAACCTCTCGCGTGGGCGACACCACCCAACCGCAAACGCCGTCGCGGTTTTCGCGATACGGGTGAATACCGCGCGCCCGCCAAACGGTTTCCACCGCGCCGCACTCGGTCTTGCCCGAACGGTTGCCGCCGAACACCCAACGGTTGCGCTTAATGCACTTGTGAAACTCGAGCTGCTTAAGGTGAACGCGCTCGCCTACGTTGTAGCGCAGTATTCGGTTGTTGCGGTAAACCGCCTTTTCGCGACGCTCGAGCCGCCTGATTTTTCCGATAATTTCCCTTTCGTTCATAATATTACAAAACCTGCCAAAACCCGCTTTCTTTCGCCTACACGCCCGTATTATAATTACATTATGTTTACTCGCCCGAAAAACATCATAACCCGCTTACTCGCCGCGGCAGTCCTTCTTTTATGCCTCGGATTTTTTTCTACCCCCGGATCCGCCCGCGCATCGGCATTAAACTACGGACTTATAGGCGAAAACGCTACTCTATACGATAAGTCGGGCGCGGACTACGTTTCAAAAGTGAACCTGCCTTCAAACTACTTTGCCGTTCTTTTGGGCGAAGAAAACGCCGACGGCTATATCCCCGTCACTTACCTTGATATTACGGGATTTCTCAAGCCCGACAGCGTTAGTCCCGTCGACTACGAGCCCAAGTATAAGTACGCCTCCGAAAACTCGCTGAAGCTAACCAACGACGGACACGGCGTAACGGTGAGAAGCACGCCCGACCACACGCAGAACAACGTAATAACCTCTCTTAACGAGGGCGAAGAACTGTACTACTACGGCGAAGTCAAAGGCTCGGCTCAAATCGAACAGCTGGGCGACACGTGGTATTTCGTGCGCTTTACTTTAAACGGCGAATTAAGCCGCGGTTATATCTATTCGCTGTATGCCGACGCTCAGCCCGTTAAAGCAAACGTTATCGAAAAGGTCGAACCGCCCGCCCCCGCCCAACAGGAAAACCCCACCGAACCGGGCTATACGCCGATCTCGACCGAGCCCGAAGACCCCGACACCGAGCCTACCGTAGATCCAAAGTTTACGCTCACAAAAACAAGCGAAATAATTATCGTAGTGTCGTTGTGCATTCCCGTCGTAATCATAATGTATCTGCTTTTCAAAAAACCGCCCAAAAAAGACGAATAAGCAGATAATTACGTATCCACACTTCATAGCCTATTTCGACCTTACCTTGCTCTTTAAGCTCATCAGCGCACTCTTTACAGCGGGAAATTCTCCGTACTCGCGCTCCATACGCTCTTCGTCGTAACCGGACTTTTTAAGCACCTCTTCCGCCGCCGCGACCGCACGGTTAAGCTTTTTGTAAAGCGAGCTTGCCTTCATCTCCAAACGTTCCGCCATTTCGGCAACGCTTATGCCCCGCGCATACTTCGATATGAGGTATACCTCATTGACATCAAGGCGGTTTTTCAGTAAATCATGCATAATTTTCATATTTACGATGCGCGTCTTATTGTCGGACAGCTCTATTACCTTTTCGTACTGCTTTAAGCTTACCCCGAACGGATTGAGTGCAATCCGTTCGATTTTTTTGTCGTAATCATCAATCGTCTTACTTAGTCCCGCGGCAAGCCTGAAGATTGCCAAAATCCAGATTTTCATATTTCACCTCGCGTTTCTTATTTTACACACATAATATAGCAAAATAATAGTGACAACGTTATGTCACTATTAAAAAATTACTCACAACTTTTTAAAAAAATTTAAAAATAAAAAACCGCGAAAATTACTTCACGGTTTTTTCCATTTAAGGACGGTAAACAGTCATTTTCACAGACGTTCGGAAATCTTTTCCAAAAAACCTCGGCTGTTCTGAGGTTTGACGGTAACGCCCTCGCGGTTAAACAAGGCAGCCAGATCGCGTGTCATGTATCCGTCCTCGATAACCGAAATCGTTGCCTTTTCCAGCTTATCGGCAAAAGCCGTAAGCTCGGCATTGTTTTCGCTCTCGCCGCGCTTTCTCAATGCTCCGCTCCAAGCGAAAATCGTCGCAACCGAGTTGGTGGAAGTTTCTTCGCCTTTCAAGTGCTTATAATAG
>CAZBTB010000302.1:0-2408 GCA_964494605.1 uncultured Lachnospiraceae bacterium | reverse complement strand
AATTACGTTCCAGTTAAGCGGCGAAAAAGCAAAGCAGTAAATGCGTAGCGGCGTATACTTGTTAGTACGCTGTTCGCTCGGCTTTTTGTCTGACTCTCTTGCCGAAAAAACTTCTCTGAATTTGTTAAAATACACGCCGCGGTATTTTTTACCCTCGATAACCTCATCGCGATACCACGTATAAGGTTTGCCGTTCTTGTTTTCCAGCATTACCGTCCAGCCGTTATCGTCATCCGCCGTGGGCTTAGTAAACTGAGCAAAGTAATCCTCTACCGTACTGCTTGTTTCTCTTTTCTGCGGATAACTGCCGAAACGATACTGATCTGCGGACAACTTTTCATACAACGGTTTGCCCGAAATATGTTCTCCGCCGTCGATATGCACTTCGGGATGTCCTTGTTTCTTTACGGGCTTTTTCTCACTGTCATCTTTTATGACTGTTGTAGCGCCGCCCGCAATAATATTGTTATGAATACATACAAAGTTTTTATATGTTTCGGTCTGCCCGAAATCGAACTTTTGCTCTGAACCTACAGATCTTCCGTCGGGCATTGTTATGGGAATCATGTTCTGATAGCAGACAAAACCGATTTTTCTTCCGCTCTTTTCCTTTTGAAAATATCGGGTGTAAACGTTAGTCAACTGCAAATCGATACTGTTGTCGGCAATTACGAGCATACAGTTGGAGCGGTCGATTGCGAACATGACGGCAGCTTCGTACTTTAATTGATCGTTGTCGTAATCCTCGATATCGGGACGGAAAACATTTTTTACTTTATCCGGCAGGCAATTTATTACCTTAGAAGAATACTCGTAACCCGTCGGGTTTGTTTCTTCGTAAGCGATAAATGCCGAATACGTAAAGCCTTCTGGTTTGGAATTTTTAATTTTATTATATTCGTCTCTTACCGTATCTATAAAATCAGCATATTTTTTTAATCTGCTATATTCGGCAAGCTGCATCGGATCGTCTATCCGATCGCGACAGCACTCGAGCGCCTTCAAAAAGTCCTCATCCTCGGAAAAATCGATGCTGTTGCATCTGTGACAAATGAGACGAGGCATTTCCAGCCTTTCGGTATCGTCTTCGTTAAAAATCGTCTGAACTCCGAACTTAGCGAGCGCAAGTCCCAAATATGCGTCGGGCGACGGAGTTTTCTTATTGTTCGTAATAGGGTCTTTTGCCAGGTTAAACTCAGTGATCGCCTCGTGAAAAGACGCTAAGCTGAGCGCGTCGTAACCCTTAACGATGTGCGAAGTTTTTGATGAAGCGAACTCGAAAACATGCCCGCAAAAGTTACAGGTTATAAAAGTTTCTTTCTTTTTGAGCGCGTCGGTTATTGCCTTGCTTGAAAGCCACGCACCGCAATGCGGACAAGTATAAATCATAAAAGCCTCCCATCAATAGTAATATACGCTAGTATTACTCGGAAACATATTTTCGTAATTCGACAGCGAATACGGCAGATAAACAATAGACAATCCGCAGTTCTTGAACGCATCCTTGCCTATCTCGGTAATACCCGAATTAAGCGTAAGTTTTTTCAAAAACTCATAATCCTTAAATGCGGAGCCTGCTATTTTTGTCGCATTTGTTAAAGTCAAGCTCAAATCGGCACGGTTTTGTCTGTCGAAAAACGACTTATTATTCACAAAATGGGACAGTTTTTTAGCCGATCCCGCTTTGTTTCCCAAGTACGGCAATGTAAGCTCTTTAAGATTGCGGCAGCCGTGGAATATTCCGCCGTCCATTTTTTTAACGCTGTTCGGAACAACCGCCGAAACAAGATTGACACATTCCTTAAAAACGTCGGAATTTATTTCTTCCAAGCCGCTCGGAAGATTAACGTTTGTAAGCGAGCTACAATAATAGAACGCTTTTGCTTCGATTTTTTTCAGCTCTGAAGAAAACGTTATCTTTTCCAACCCTGAATTCCGAAAAGCCGAATCTTTAACGGTAGTTACCGAATCGGGCATTGTAAAGCTATATAGTCCCGAACAGTCCTGAAGCATGCTCTTGGGAATTTCCGTCAATCCGTAAGGCAGCTTTATTTCGGTTAGTGAGCGACAACCCTTAAAGCAGTATTTACCGATAGATTTCACACTTTCCGGCACAATAACGCTTTTAAGCGAAGTACAACGTTCGAATGAACTGTCACCTATCTTTTCAAGCGTATCGGGAAGCGAAACGCTCATCAACATTCGGCAATCTTTAAAGGCATTATTGGCGATTTCATTAACACCGACATGAAACACAACCGCTTTGAGATAATCTTCTCCGCCGTTAAAGGTTTTTGCCTCGATTTTTCTCATATCGGTTATACAAATAGTATCGACTTCCGAATCCCCGAACAAATGCTTGTATCCGTTTGCCGTTTTGTTGCGCGACTCGCCCAGGAACGGAGCCG
>CAZBTB010000301.1:0-2417 GCA_964494605.1 uncultured Lachnospiraceae bacterium | reverse complement strand
CGCCGCCAGATAGATAATGGAGCTCCAACCGAAATCCTGCCAGTTACTCGAAAGGATATACATCGGGCGGAACGCTTTCGCTTCAAGGAAGTAGGAATACCGTTCCCCGCCTGCCGATTCCGCGATGTTGTTTACGAGTCCATATCTGCCGAAAAACAGATAGAGCATACCGACGAGAACGACGAGCGAAATGAAGTGCGGTCCGTTGAATACCGTCTGTAAAAATTTACTCAGCCTCTTGCTCTTCGACGAATGCAACAGCAGTGCGACGATGATGGGAAGCGGGAACCCGATCAAAAATCCGAGGATACAAAGCGCGAACGTGTTCAAAAACAGCGACCCGCACATGTAATCGTTGAAAAATCTCGAAAAGTTATCAAAGCCGACCCAAATGGTATTCTCGCCTAAAATCGAATCACCGGGCAGATAATCCTGAAACGCGATCAGAAGCCCGTAAATCGGCACGTAGGCAAAAATGAACGTTACAAGAACGGCGGGAATCAAAAACAACAGATACGTCCAATTCTTTTTGAAGTTCCGCGCAAAGTTACCCTTCTTGAATCTCTGAAAGAAGTTACCCCCCCTTCTTCGGTTGGGGTTCCGTCAAAGAAACGTTTTCTTGCTGCTCCATACTTTCCTCCTCTCAATATCAGATAATAATTATCACTCTGTGATAAGATTTAACACTATTACCTTATATACTGTCAATAAAATCGCAAAAAAATCAATAAATTTTTTACATTTGCACAAATTTCACTTTTCAATTTGTGCAAAAATACAAAAAGATATTGACATAGGATATTCCCGATGATACAATGAAAACGCGCCCCCGAAAAAGGGCGTGCGGGAGGCGCTATGAAGAACGGAAAGGTCACGATCCAGGACATTGCGAACGCGTTAAATCTCTCTCGGAATACGGTTTCGAAGGCGCTGAACGGACAGTACGTTCCGCCCAAGACGCGGAACCTCGTCTTGAACGCCGCAATCGAAATGGGATATAAGAGCTATCAGTCGGTTGCCGCGGCGGAAAACGTTAGCCCGCATAAAAGGATCGCGCTCGTCACCTCGCGCTTCTTAATGAATATCAATTACTATATTTACGTCATGCGGGGGATTGAAGCGGCGCTTGAGGATAAGGATATCGAATTGTTGCAGTTCATGGTATCCAACGATACTTCGTTCCATAAGCTCACCACATTTTTGGAGGAATCGGGCATCGACGGCATTATCTGCATCGAGCTGTTCCGCTCCAATTATTTTGCGTCGCTTATCGAGCTCGGCTATCCCATCGTATCGCTCGATTCGCCCGTGTTGCTTCAAGCGGTCACGGGCAGGTACGATTTAATTCTCCCCGGAAGCTTCGAGTTCGTACGCAATTACTGCCGCAGTCTTATTCGGGAAAGCGGCTGCAAAACCTTCGGCTTTATCGGCGACGGCTCCCACTGCCGCTCCTTCTATGAACGGTTTTTGGGTATGCGGGAAGCGTTGTTTTTGGAAAATCTCCCCTACGATCCCGAATACGGGATCAACATGGACGATAATGATTTTCAGTACACCAACCCGTACGCTTTATACAACCTTCTTTCCAAACGCAAAGTATTACCCGATTGCTTCGTCTGCGCCAACGATGCGATCGCGCTCGCTATGATCGACGCTTTGAAAAAAATGCACGTTAAAATCCCGAAAAACGTAAAAGTCGTAGGCTTCGACAATATCCCCGAATCCAAGAACAGCGACCCTGCGCTAACAACCTTCAATGTCGATAAGGTTGCGCTCGGCAAACGCCTTCTATCCATTCTCCTCGAACGCATCGACAACCCGAAAGAAAAGAAACGCATCATTTATATCGAATCCGGCGTAATTATCCGCCAAACGACATAAAAGCCGACAGCATATCCGTTTCACGCTTTTGCACCGCTAATACTAACGGCATTCGCAAAAAAGAGGTACTAATTAAAATAGCATTTTTATCTATTCCTGTCAGACTACTTCGCGCTACGCGCTCGTGCCGCCTAAGGAATAAACATTTAGAAAAGCGGGGCGTAAGGAGCCGCAGGCAGTCGAACCGAAAGCGTAGCCTTACGGAATAACAACCATTGCCGCACGCAAAAAGCGGAGACGTTCTTTCGAACTTCTCCGCTTTTTGGCTGCTCCTGTCAGACTCGTAAGGAGCCGAAGGCGACGGAATAGCAAGGCGAACTGTTTGACTCTTTCTTATAGCTTATAGCCGCCGCGTCACTGACGACGCGGCGCGATTACGCGCCGCTCGAAAGTTCATCTTTGCGGGAACTGCAAACAAAAAGCGAAACACACTTTTGTATGTTTCGCTTTTTGATGGCTGCTCCTGTCAGACTCGTAAGGAGCGCAAGCGACGGAATAGCAACCGATAAACTTATAGAATATTCGTTCTTACCTCT
>CAZBTB010000300.1:0-2421 GCA_964494605.1 uncultured Lachnospiraceae bacterium | reverse complement strand
GAAAGCAACCGTGCTTTGACCGATAATATATTCCGTATGCGTTTACTCGGCGAGACGAGTGCGTTCAGTAGACCGGGGCAGTTTATCGATATTGCACTCGCGGGCAAATATCTGCGCCGACCGATTTCGGTTTGCGAGTACGACAAAAGAGGACTAACTATTATATACAAGGTTGTGGGCGATGGTACGGAGATCATGAGCCGCATGTGCGCGGGCGAAAAGCTCAACGCACTTATAGGACTCGGTAACGGCTTTGAAATACGCGGCGTCAACGCGAAAAATATTGTGCTTATCGGCGGCGGCGTGGGACTTCCGCCTCTGTACGGTTTGGCAAAAGAGCTTTTAATATCGGGTAAAAAAGTTACGGTACTCGCAGGCTTTAATACGGCTGCCGACGCATATTACACCGACGAATTTTCCGCATTGGGTGAATTCAGGGTTGCTACCGTCGACGGGAGTATGGGGACGAAAGGTTTTGTAACCAACCTTATGAAAGAGGGCGAGTTCGATTATTTTTACGCCTGCGGTCCCGAGCCTATGCTTAACGCGCTGTTAAAGACGGGCATGGACGGACAGCTTTCTTACGAGGCGCGCATGGGCTGCGGATTCGGCGTGTGCATGGGATGTAGCTGCAAGACCAAGCTTGGTACGAAACGGATTTGTAAAGACGGTCCCGTTATGACTGCGGAGGAAATGAGATGATTGACTTAAGCGTTAATTTAGGTAAACTTACGCTCGACAATCCCGTTATTCCCGCGTCGGGAACGTTCGGTTTCGGACTCGAGTTTGCCGAGCTTTACGACATAAATATCCTGGGTTCGATTTCGGTCAAGGGTACGACGCTCGAGGAGCGGTTCGGTAACCCTCTGCCGCGAATCGCCGAAACTCCGTCGGGCATGCTCAATTCGGTGGGATTGCAAAACCCCGGAGCGGAAGCGGTCGCCAAAGAATATTTCCCGAGATTAAAGGAAGTTTACAAGAAAAAGATATTCGCGAACGTGGGCGGTCACGATTTAGACAGCTACGTTAAGGCGGTCGAGATCCTGACAAACGAAGATATTGTGGGCGCAATCGAGCTTAACATCAGCTGTCCCAACGTTAAGGCGGGCGGTATGGCGTTCGGCACCGATCCCAAAAAAGCGGCTGAGATTACGCGTGCTGTAAAAGCGGTCGCGACCAAGCCGCTGTTCGTCAAACTTTCGCCCAACGTCACGTCCGTTACAGAGATAGCAAAAGCGGTCGTAGACGCGGGCGCGGACGGATTGACCCTAATCAACACGCTCCTCGGCATGGCGGTCGATTGGCGTACGGGCAGAGCGATTACCGCAATTCCGCACGCGGGACTGTCGGGCGCAGCGGTCAAGCCCGTAGCGTTACGCATGGTTCACGAGGTGGCAAACGCGGTGAGAGTTCCCGTTATCGGCATGGGCGGCATAGAGTCTGCTAAGGACGTAATCGAGTTTATGTCGGTGGGCGCAAGCGCGGTCATGGTGGGCTCGGCTAACCTTGTCGACCCGTTCGTTTGTAAAAATATAATAGAGGATTTACCCGAGGTTCTGAAGGCAATCGGGGTGAGTGATATCAAAGAAATTATCGGGAGGACGGACAAATGCGCGAAGTAATTATTGCGTGTGATTTTAAGGACAGGAGCGCCTTAGACAATCTCTTGGCTGAGTTAAAGGAAGAAAGGCCATACTTAAAAATCGGTATGGAAATGTATTACCGTTACGGCTACGACCTTGTTAAGGAGTTAAAGGACAAGGGATATAAGATTTTTCTTGACTTAAAGCTCCATGACATTCCCAACACCGTCGAGGCGGCGGCGCGCGTTATCGCAGAGCTAAAGACGGACATTATCAACGTGCATGCGGCAGGCGGCGTGGAGATGATGAAAAGGGCGAACGCTGCCGTCAAGGAGATTTCGCCGAAAACCGAGGTCATCGCCGTAACGCAGCTCACTTCGACGTCAAGCGAAATGCTTAAAAACGAACTCTTAATTGATACGCCCATGACCGAAACGGTGCGGCATTACGCATTAAACGCAAAAGCCGCGGGACTGGACGGCGTTGTTTGTTCGGCGCTCGAAGCGCCCGAGATAGCAAAGCTCGGACTTATATCGGTTACGCCCGGCATAAGGTTTGCGGGCGGCAGCGCAGACGACCAAAAGCGCGTCGTGACTCCCGCCAAAGCTGCCGAGCTCGGTTCGAGCTACATCGTTATGGGCAGAGCAATCACGGGAGCGGAAGACAAGCTTGCGGCGTACCGTAGAGCGGTAAACGAATTTTCGGGTAAAATAGTTAAGTCTTTATAAGGTGGAGATTTATCCGCTACGCGTCGAAATGACATTACATAGCATGGGTTATCGTTGTCATTCCGCTAGCCGAGCGCGTAAGCGCGAACGCCACGAAGTATCGAGGCGCG
>CAZBTB010000299.1:0-2423 GCA_964494605.1 uncultured Lachnospiraceae bacterium | reverse complement strand
GATGAGCGCGGTGGGCGGCGTGATCATCATTGGGATCGCGGTCAATATGCTGGCGGTAACGCAGTCGGTTCCGCCCTTTTCGAGAATTCCGCGAAGAACGTCGGTTACAAAACCTTTAACGCCGTAACTGCCGTCGTCCGTAGCGATATGTAATTCCTTAGCCGCCGCGGCAAACTCGGCTTCGTACATGATAAGCTCCTTGTTTCTCGCGCCCACGATAACCGCCGCCGACTTACCTATACCGTGCAAGTATTTAGCCTGCGGATAAATAACCGCACTGCCGATACCGCCGCCCACAAGCACGATATTGTTAAACTCAGATAAATCGGTAGGCTTGCCGAGCGGACCGACGAAATCGGCAATAAATCCGCCCTCGGGAACTGAGGCAAGCCTCATGGTCGAATAGCCTACTTCCTGCACAAGGATCGTGACCGTCCCCGCCGCCTTGTCGAAATCGCAAATTGTAAAGGGAATACGCTCGCCCTCTTCGTCGACGCGCAGTATTATAAACTGCCCCGGATGCGCGTGTGCGGCAACCTTGGGCGCGTCTATCACGTATTCGATAACTTTGGGCGCAAGCGCGCGCTTTCTGATTATTCTGTTCATTTAATTACCTCGCTGTGTAGTTGTTTGTAATGCTTGCAATATTCGGTAAGCTTGCACGAACCGCAGTCGGGCGACTGCGACTTGCATTTATATCTTCCGTGAAAAATCAATAGGTGATGAACTCGGTTGCGCCTGCCTTCGGGAATAATTTTCAACAGTCCCCGCTCCACCTCTTCGGGCGTCTTGCCCTCGGCTAGCGACAAACGGTTGCTTGTCCTGAAAACATGCGTGTCTACGGGTATTCCGTCTCCGCCGTAACCGACGTCGAAAACAACGTTCGCCGTTTTCCGTCCCACGCCCGCAAGCTTAAGAAGTTCGTCGAAAGTGTCGGGTACTTGTCCCCCGTACTTTTCGACAATCTCCTTTGCCGCCGCTTTTATGTTCTTCGCCTTGTTTCGGTAAAATCCGCAACTGTATATAAGCTTCTCAAGCTCGGCTTGCTCGATTTTAACAAAATCCTCGGGCGTAGACGCGTGCTTAAAAAGCTCTTGAGTCACTATGTTCACGCGCTTGTCGGTACACTGCGCGCTAAGGATAACCGCAACGAGTAACTGAAATGTATCCCCGAACTCAAGCTCGCAATGAGCGTCGGGGTATTCGGTTTCGAGTATTCCGAAAATCTTTTCGTAGTCCGTCATAGTTACGCTTTATCCTAATAAATTATATACTCTTTAAGTATAGCATAATATGACGGTATTGTCACACGTTTTGATTAAATATGCGCGAATTTTATAAAAAAAGCCGCTCGACCCTACGCGACTGCCCCGTCCCCGAAAGCCTGAATGCCCCCAAAAACGTATTGAGCCGCAAAGAGTTAAGCAGCGCCACCGCTAAGCCGTAAGCGCTTTCGTCGGTGCGCACCGACAACCCGCACCCGAGCGAAACCTCGCGCGGAGTGTTGATAAGCGAGCAATCGACTCTGCGGTTCTTAAGTTCGTTGTAAAAGCGCATGGACTGAGATCTGGACCTAAAAGCAAATATCAAGTATATCATAATTGTAATCCTTTGGTAATTTCATCGGTTTTCGTTCGTATAATATATTGTATTATTTTTCGGATTACGGTGTGATGTTATATGATATATTTCGACAATTCCGCTAGCACGTTTTATAAACCAAAAGAAGTCATAAACGCAGTAAAAAACTCGCTCACGTTTTTAAGTGCAAACCCCGGCCGCAGCGGTCACTCCGCCGCTATGAAAGCCGCCCGCCTCATTTACTCGACGCGCGTAAAATGTGCTAACCTTCTGGGTCTAAACGACCCCGACCGCATTATCTTTACCGACAACTGCACGGGCGCGCTCAACCTCGCGATCTTAGGCAGTGTCAAGCGCGGCGGCCACGTAATCACTACCGTGTTCGAGCATAACAGCGTTTTACGCTCCTTGTTCGAGTTAAAGCGCCGCGGCATTATTTCGATGTCCGTTGCACGCCCCGACTGCTCGGGCGTTATTTCGGCTACCGCCGTCGAACAGCTCATAAAACCCGAAACCTATCTCGTCGCCGTCAATCACGTCTCCAACGTCACGGGCGCAATCGCTCCCATTCACGAAATCGGCAAGCTCTGTAGAAAGCACGGTATTATCTTTTTGGTGGACGGCGCGCAAAGCGTAGGCTACGTCGATTTCGATATGGCGGACGCTAACGTCGATATGCTCGCCGTAGCTCCGCATAAAGGTCTCCACGCTCCCCAAGGCGTGGGAGTCTTAGCAGTAGGCGAACGCGTCAAGCTCCGCCCCGTCAAGTACGGCGGCACAGGCACGGTAAGCCACGAGCTACGCCAGCCCGAAGATATGCCCGAAGGCTTCGAAAGCGGAAC
>CAZBTB010000298.1:0-2429 GCA_964494605.1 uncultured Lachnospiraceae bacterium | reverse complement strand
ATAAGCTCCAAGCCGAGTACGGGATTAAGCTGCCCGAGTACGACGAGGACATAGACGTTGACGTATACCTTAATTCGGTTGATGAGGTTGTGGGTAAGCTCGGTTGGTCGGTGAGCGGAGAGGCTAAGATAGGCATATTCTCCTTTCAGAAGATCAACATGTACAAGGATTTAAAAAATAACGCCGAGATTATCGCAGACAGCGAGAACGTAAAGGCGCTGTTCGGAGAAACGCCCGAGTTCGAGGAGGGCGGAGAGGGCGAGGAAAGAACAGATGCGCCCGTTGTCTTAAATATCGTAGTGGAGGCGGACTCGAGCCAATCCGAAGCGGTGGAAATGGCAAAGCGCGGAGCAAGCTTTGTTCTGCAAGGTCCGCCCGGGACGGGCAAGAGCCAGACTATAACCAATATTATTGCGGAGCTTATGTCCGACGGAAAAACCGTGCTGTTTGTGTCCGAAAAACTCGCCGCGCTCAACGTGGTTTTCAATAAGCTCAAGAATGCGGGGTTGGGCGAGTTCTGTCTCGAGCTACACAGCCACAAGGCGAACAAGAAAGAGTTGATTGACGAGCTGTGCGGCACTTTGCGCGCGCAGAGGTTCGGTCTGTCAGACAGGGCGGAGCGCGAGCTTAAAGCCAAGCTCGACGCGGAACTCCGTCTTAACGGTTACGAGCGCGAATTGCATACCGTGCGCCCCGTTATCAATAAGTCGCTGTATAGACTGCTCGGCGAGGTTTCGGCGTGCCGTGACGCGGAGGATGCGGAGTTTGTTATCAAAAATATCGGCGGTAAGGGCGACGGTTATGCCGACACCGCTTTGAATTTATTAAGTCGTTACGCCTTATATACCCAGTCGGTAGGGTACGACTACCGCGGCAACGTTTGGTACGGTTATGTCGACGCCGACCGCTCGTTCGAGTCGGTAATGGGATTAAAGCGCGATATCGAGTCGGTTTCGGGTTCGGTCGGAAAGCTCACCGAAATCTGTGCGGACGTCAAGTCGGAACTTAACGTTTCGGCGTTTTCCGTTAACGGTGCTACGGCGCTTAACGAGCTTTTCGGACTAATAAAGGACAGCAGATTTATTAAGCCTGCATTGTTCGACGAAAGGACCGCCGAAAGGACGGCGGCAACGACAGCCGAGCTTAAAGGTTTAGCCGAAATCATACTCGATTGCAAGGCAAAACTCGATGCGGAGTTTGACAAGGATATCTATAAAACAGACGGCGTGACGGCGCACAAAAAGCTCGTCAAGCAGTTTAACGGATTTTTCGCGCGGCTGTTCTCGGGCGAGTACAGGCGCATTATGGGCGAATTAAAGCTCAGCCGAAAGAACGGTAAAAAATTAAAATACGCCGAGGCGGTCGCGTTTACCGAAATTTTGGCGCGCTGTCAGGAAACGGAAGCACGTTTCGACGACTTAAGTAAGTCGGTTGCGTCGAAGCTCGGCGACGGGTTTACGGGCGTAAATACCGACTTTACCGAGCTTACGAACGAGCTTGAAGCTTTGCGTGGACTGCTCGGTAAAATGAGCGAATTGTCTGTTTTAGGCAAGCTGACGGACAAAGAATTCGACGAAAAGCGTAATATTTTCAAGCGCTTCGACGAGCGCTATTCCGCGGTGTTTACCGAGGGCGGAGCGCAATTAAAGCGTTTGGGCGACAGGTTCGACGCGGGTGAGTACGACATATTTGCGGTGCCTCTCGGGGAGCTTAGCGACAAGCTTGCGGCAATGAGCGAAAATACCGACAAGCTTGATAACTGGTGCGAATTTTGGGCGCTTGTCGTCAAGCTCGAAGAACATGATTTGCGCGAGTTCGTCGACTTTACTATCGATAGCCGCATAGCCGCAAAAAAGATTGCGCGTATATTCGAAAAGGCGTTCTGCACGCAGTGGGTGCATTACATTCTGAACGGTTCGTCCGTTTTGAGCGAGCTTACGCGCGTGCCGCACGACGAGCTGATAAATAGCTTTAAGGAAAAAGACACGCTGGGATTTACGATTAACAAGGCGAAAATCCGCGCCGAGCTTGCGGCTAAGCGTCCGACTCTGGACATGATTGCTCAGGGTAGCGCGGTGGCGGTGTTACTCAGAGAGGGCGAGAAAAAGCGCAAGAAAAAGGGTATACGTCAGCTTATCGGCGAGCTGACCGAGCTGGTACAGACGTTAAAGCCCTGCTTTTTGATGTCGCCGCTGTCGGTAAGCACGTATCTCAGTCCCGAAATGAAGTTCGACGCCGTGATATTCGACGAGGCGTCGCAGATATTCCCGCAGGACGCGGTGGGAGCCGTGTACCGCGGCAGACAGCTCATAGTGGTGGGCGACAGTAAGCAGATGCCTCCGACCAACTTTTTCAACTCGGTCATCGAGTTGGACGAAGACGACGAGGACTACGACGACGTGACCGATTTCGAGTCGGTGCTCGACTTG
>CAZBTB010000297.1:0-2450 GCA_964494605.1 uncultured Lachnospiraceae bacterium | reverse complement strand
GCTGTCTTTAGGCAAAACAAATCTGAAGTTTATCATGACGCCTATGGTACACTGGCCCGAGTATATGATGTGTTTCGATTTAAGTTCCGGAGTACTGTTTTCGCAGGACGCTTTCGGTTCGTTCGGGTCTGTTGACGGAAATGCAGTTGACGACGGCGCGGAGTTCAACGAAAAGTACGTTGACGAAATGCGCAGATACTATACCAATATCGTAGGAAAGTACGGCGCGCAGGTTTCCGCCGTTCTCAATAAAGCCGCCGCCCTCGATATTAAAATGATTTGCCCCGTTCACGGATTGATTTTGAAAAACCATATCGGCGAGGTCGTGGAGCTTTATAAGAAATGGGCAAGCTATACGCCCGAGATAAAAGGCGTTTTCATAGCGTATGCGTCCATGTACGGAAATACAAAACGCGCGGCTTTTTCGCTCGGTTCGCGCCTTGCCGAAAAGGGCGTAAAAAACGTGGAGATTGCGGACGTATCAAAGACCGACGTTTCTTACCTTGTCGCGAATTCGTTTAAGTTCAGCCACATAGTGGTTGCCGCTCCGACTTATAACGCCGCCGTTTATCCCAAGACGGAAAATTATCTCAGCGACATAAAAATGCTGGGACTTAGTAACCGTGCGTTCTCGGTTATAGAAAACGGCAGTTGGGCGCCCGTTGCGGCTAAGGCTATCGCCGAAAAGATCGGCGGACTGAAAAGCTGCCGAATAGTGGGAGATCCCGTTACCGTTCGTGGCGGCGCGGTCGACGAGGACGCGCTCGATAAACTCGCTCAAGCCGTTGCAGAGGATTTATTGTAAAAACAGTTGACAATCGGGCTTGCCTGTGTTAAAATAAGATTGTTGAAAACAGAGACGTTTTTCGCTACCGGTGGATAGTGCGGAATTGACCGCAGAGGAACGAAAAACGTAAAACAGCCGACCACCTGGGCAGAACCAAAAAATCTGCTCGGGTTTTTTATTTGGGCAGAGGGAACGAACTTTAAGCAGGTGTAACATGAGAGAAGAATGGAAAGGTTTTAACGGCGGCAGATACGAGACCGAAATCGACGTAGCAAACTTTATAGAGGTCAATTACACGCCTTACGAGGGCGACGGCAAGTTTTTATCGGGCGCCACCGAGCGTACCGAAAAGCTGATGGCTAAGGTGAATGCGCTACTTAACAAAGAGCGAGAAAAGGGCGGAGTGCTTGACGTCGATACCGAGCACGTTTCGTCGCTCCTTAGCTACGGCGCGGGATATATCGACAAGGAAAACGAGCTTATCGTGGGACTTCAGACCGACGAGCCGTTAAAGCGCGGCGTCAATCCGTTCGGCGGAATAAGAATGGCGCGTTCGGCTTGCGAGGCGTACGGCTACAAGCTCGGCGACACGATAGAAGAACAGTTTAAGTATAAGACAACGCACAACGACGGTGTTTTTCACGCCTACACCGACGAGATGCGCGCCGCACGCCATGCAGGCATTATTACCGGACTTCCCGACGCTTACGGCAGAGGCAGAATTATAGGCGATTACCGCAGAGTTGCGCTCTACGGTACAGCCGCTCTTATAGAGGCGAAAAAGGCGGACAAGCGCCGTTACGGCGAGCTTGACATGAGCGAGGACAATGTCCGCACGCTCGAGGAGCTATATAAGCAAATCGACTTTTTGAATGCGTTTACCAAGATGTGCGAAATGTACGGCTACGACGTAACCAAACCCGCACGTAACGCTCGCGAGGCTATTCAGTGGACTTACTTTGCTTATCTTGCCGCAATCAAAGAGCAGAACGGCGCGGCTATGAGCTTGGGAAGAGTAAGCACGTTTTTGGATATTTATATCGAGCGCGATCTTAAAAACAGTACGCTTACGGAAACGGCTGCGCAGGAGTTAATGGACGATTTCGTCATGAAGCTGCGTATTACCCGTCAGCTGCGCACGCCAGAGTACAACGAGCTTTTCGGCGGAGATCCGACCTGGACTACGGAGAGCGTGGGCGGTATGGGACTTGACGGACGCACGCGCGTTACCAAGAACTCTTTCCGCGTTCTTAACACGCTTTATAACTTAGGACCTGCGCCCGAACCCAATCTTACTATTCTTTGGTCTAAGGATTTACCCGAAGGGTTCAAGAAGTTTTGCGCAAAGGTGTCTATCGATACCGATTCCATTCAGTACGAAAACGACGACGTTATGCGTCCTATATACGGCGACGATTACGGCATTGCATGCTGCGTGTCGGCAATGAAGATAGGCAAGCAAATGCAGTTCTTCGGGGCTCGTTGCAATCTTGCCAAGCTGTTGCTCCTGACGCTTAACGGCGGCAGAGACGAAAATACGGGTGCGCAGATTGCGCCCGAGGGCAAGGTTTTTACTGGTAAGCTCGATTACGACGAGGTCATGACAGCGTTTAACAAGTACCGCAAGTGGCTGGGTAGGCTTTACGTCAACACCTTAAACGTA
>CAZBTB010000296.1:0-2459 GCA_964494605.1 uncultured Lachnospiraceae bacterium | reverse complement strand
AGGACACAACGCCAAAGTGTTCCTCGTAAAGGTGGGAACTACTGTGTTTGCGCTCAACGTTATTGTCTGGATGCTGTCTAATTTCTCGTTTACGCAGGGTTATACCGCAGGCAGCGAAAACAGTATTCTTGCGGCGTTCAGCGGATTTATCGCACCGATTTTTGCGCCGCTCGGATTCGGAAACTGGCGTGCCGTAACTTCGCTTATGAGCGGACTTGTCGCTAAGGAAGTGGTTATTTCGTCCATCGAGTCGTTGGGCGGAGTAGACATGATATTTACGGGTGAATACGCCGCATTGAGTGCGTTTACGTTTTTGGTATATACGCTGTTGTACGTACCTTGTGTAGCTACGCTGTCCGCAGAACTGAAGGAAGTCGGATTGAAGTGGACGCTTTTCGGTCTTGTATTGCAATTAAGCGTCGCATATATCGTAGCGCTTGTGTTCCATTGGATAGGGAGAGCAATTCTGCTGAACCCCGGAATAAGCGTCGGAATAATCATAGTTGCGATTGTGGCGCTTATATGCGTTGCGGTGCTTATTAACCGGATTAAGAACCGCGGCAAGTGTACGTGCGGGTGCGGTTCGTGCCGTGCAGCGTGCGGTAAACGTAAAAAGGACGAAAATTCCGATAAAACCGATAAACCTTTGACAAAATAATCATTTGCGGGTATAATAAACAAAAGAAGAAAATTTAAGGAAAGTAAGATGGAAGAGAAGAAACAGCAGGAAGAGCAGGTTTCGGTCGAAGCGACAGAGAATACTGCGACTAAAAAGAACAATAATAAGTTGATTATAATTATCGTTGCGGTCATGCTCAGCGTTGCGCTTATCATTACGGGAATCGTTTTGCCCTTTGCGCTCAGCGACGAGTACGTTTCCGAAGAAGGCGTCAATCCGTACGCCGTCATGAAGCTCAGTAACGGCATGACGATCAATTACGAGATTTGGGAAAATGATTGCGAAAAAACCGCAACCAACTTCATTTATCTTGCCGAAATCGGTTATTTCGACGGCACGGTTATTTACGACAACCAGAACGGTTACGTCCGTTTCGGCGGCTGGCAGGATAATTCCGAGCACCGCGGCGACAGCAATACCGAGTTTTTAAATAAAATTACCGATCGTGTATATAAGGATAAGGATTATTCGAGCAATAAGTTCGGTTACAGATTAAGCAAGGAAAGCAATCGTTCGTCTTACGAAAACACCGTGGGTGCGCTCGGGTTCTGTTACGAGCGCAGTGCGACCGAGTTCCAGATTGTCGCGTCGGAGTCCACGTCGCCTACTATAAATGGCGATAATCTTAACAACGGTTGGAAATCGTCTGTCTTCGGCATGGCGTCGGACGACAAGAGTATCGAAAACATCAAAGCGATTGCGGCACTAAGCAGAGACGAGAACGGAGAAAAATTCAAGCACGATTATTTCAAAGCACCGCTCGACAAGGACGGACTTATCAAAATCGTTTCCGTAAAGGTCAGAAAAAAGCTCGATACCAAGTGGAGAAAGTTCGACTTTATGGAGTTTGCACGCGGAGAAAAGTCGGGCGTTTCGACTTGGAACACTTCCCAAAAGAAAACAGGTTCGACTTAAAATTAAATCTATAGGTATAGAATAAAGAAAAATTGCCGACATTTATGTAATGGAGGTAATTTTTTTATGACAATGGGTCTTATTATTTTGGGCGTTTTCACGCTTACGCTGTTTTTCGGTTTCGGGCAAAATATGTTCAGGGGCTTGAAACTGTCCGTTTGGGCGGCGTTTTTGGTTATCCTTATGTTTGCTATCGGTATTATCGTACCGTCGATTCCGTTCGGCGGAGTATTCTATACCAATGTGGGCGGATTTATTTTACCCGTAATCGCGGAAGGTGCGCTGTTATACCTTATGATTAAAAACGGTACGGTATTAAGAGGTATAGTGGCAATGCTGGCGGTTGTCGCCGTCTCTGTCGGACTGCTGTTTATCATGCCCATGAATAACACGGGAATGATTGTTCTTACTGCTTTCGTAATCGGCATAGTGGGTGGCGCCGTTGCGTTTATAATAGCGAGAAACCGCGCGGCTTCTACGTTTGCGGTGTTCAGCGGAATTATGGTTGCCGACATTATTTATCAGTTGGTAAATTACTTTGCTTGGGGCGGCGGTGCGTTCACGCTCGGCAGTGCTGTTATTTTCAACTCCATGTTTTTGGCGGTTATGTTCTGTCTCATTATGGCGGAAGTTGCAGTCGGATTGGGTAAAGCTACGGGCGAAAGAACGGTCACGAGACGCAAGCTCAATTTCGAAGCGTCGCGCGATAACGATTTCGATGCGCTTGTGGGCGAGGACGACGATTTCGACAGTTTCGACGACGAATTGTTCTGAAAATCACAAGAAATTAAAAAACAAAGCGGACGGACGTAAAAAGCCGTCCGTTTTTGCCGATTAGACAATAAAATCAATGGACAATTTGTTC
>CAZBTB010000295.1:0-2465 GCA_964494605.1 uncultured Lachnospiraceae bacterium | reverse complement strand
GGGGCTTATTTGTTCGGCAATAATTATAGGAATTATTACGGCGCTTGGGATTGTCGGATTGATACAAAATCCTACCGATTGGCAATACGGAGTTATCGGTATGGCGGTTTTTGTATTTTGCGGTTTTCCTTACGTTGCGCAAGTGTTTTGGAATGGTTGGATAATAGACGTAACCTTCTTTGCTGTCACGATATTCGGTGGCTGGGGAGTGCTTTTCTCATTTGACCTCGACGGCTTTATATTCCTTATAATTATGAAACTGCTAATGTGGTTGTTAAAGGTGATAATTGCGCTTGCGACCTTCCTGTTCAGCTTTGTCATCGCGTTTTTAATCGCGCCGTTCAGTTTTGTACCGCAGCTTTTAAAACTCAACCGCGGAGAAGAATTGAGAAATTAACTCAAAAAGGAGATAGGATAATGAAGAAGTTTTTTGCAATTTTATTGACGCTCATGCTTGCCGTGTTTGTAACCGTATCAGTTGCGGCTTGCGGCGATACGGAGAGCGAAGAACAGACGCCTAGCAACGGAGAGCAAACGCCGGGCGGCGGAGAGCAAACATCGGGCGGCGGAGGGCAGCAAGCACCCGCAGAGCAAAGTAAGCTAAATTACGATATGTCGGGAGTGAGTTGGGATTATACCGCGCCGTTTACGTACGACGACACAGAAAAAACGGTTACGGTTTCGGGATTGCCCGACGGTGTCACGGTTAAGGCTTACTCCGGGAACAGTGCAACGGACGCGGGAAGCTATACGGCGAGCGTAAAGTTTAACTACGACGAAACCGAGTATAATGAGCCCACTCTCCCCGATTGTAGTTTTGCGATAAACAAAGCGGTATATGCAGGACTTGAATTAAACGGCGCCAGGGTGGAGTACGATGCGACGCCGCATGCTATTTATATAACGGGTAACGTTCCCGCAAATACGGTTGTGAGCTATACGTATAACGATGAGAAAGCGGACGAGGTTACCGAAGTGGGAAGCTATACTGTCGTTTGCACACTTAAAAACAAAAACTACGTAGACAAACAATTAACCGCTACGCTCGAAATTACGGCTACCGAAGAGCGGCTTTACAGTACGCGTTTAGGAGCTAATATTTATTTTCAAAATAATCTCGACGACAATAAGCTGTACAGCGTTACAAGCAGCGGTTCAATCCTCGTAAAAGTAAATAACGATATACCCGAGTATATGGTGGCAAACGGTAGCAAGCTCTATTACTACAGCAAGAGTATGTTCAGTAAAATGATTAAGTCTTATGACGGGTCTACCGTCGCAAACGTACTTTCTTCCAAGGGTGAGTATCTTACCACCGACGGTAATTACATTTATTTTGCGGTAAACAATGCGATTGTCGGCACCGATCAAAACGGTATTTACAAATATCAATTGAACGGAGAAGCGACCGAAGCGGTGCGCTTGACGTCGGATAAAGCGGCGTATCTGACGTACTATAACAATAAAATATACTATTCGAACCTCAGCGAAGGCAAAAAGCTATATTCGGTTTCTGCAACCGCCGCTAACGTTAAAGGCACGCAATTGCATGACGAGCAGGTTTCGGATATTATCGAGGACGGCGGAAGCCTGTATTTCAACTCCACGAAAACAGTGCTGGGCGTGGGAGCGGCAAGCGCGGTTAAACGGTATATCGTTTCGTCGGGATCCGTTGTTAAGCTTACGACGGACAGCGGCAAATATTTAACTAAAATCGGCAACGACATTTTTTACGTCAACAACGATAGAATTACGAGCACGGTTTTCGGTGACGGAATCTACAAGGTTAATGCGCTCGCAACCGCCGACTCCGAGGCGAAAGGAACAAAGGTTTTGTCGTCAGAGGACGGCAACGGCTATTCTTCGCTCGCATCGGACGGTATGTATTTATATTATTATAAGCTCAACGATAAGCATTTCTACCGTAATACCGCGAGCGGCAATAATGAGTCGGACTTAATGCGCAACTTCATCCCGCCCGCCGAATCGGTAACGCTTTCGGGCTTTGCCAATACGGCGGCATATAATGGGGAAATCTATTATACCAATCCGCTCGACGGCAGCGCTCTTTACAAATATAATCCGACAACCAAGGCGAAGTTCAAGGTTCTCGCCGAGAGCGTTTCGGGTGCGTATTTCAACGGAGACTATATGTACTACAATTCGTATATTCTCACAAATTATGAGTTCTTCCGTCTTAATCTCAAGACGGGCGAAACGCAAAAGATAAACGGAGACCGTTGCGAAAACCTTGTGTTTGAGGGCAACAAAATTTATTACGTAAAGCGTGGTGTGGGAAGTAACTTACCGTACGTAATGAATCTTGATGGCACGGAAGATACACTTTTATGCGACGCGAAGATAAGCAGCGGGCTGACGGCGCCGAAGATAAATATAAATACCGGAGGTTTTTACAAGTCCGGCAATACGCTTATTTTCAATCACAATCCGTCAGTCGGGTATCA
>CAZBTB010000294.1:0-2469 GCA_964494605.1 uncultured Lachnospiraceae bacterium | reverse complement strand
CTGTGTAGCCTAGTAACTGTAATGTCATTCCGAAACGAAGTGAGGAATCTCCACCTATTAAAATCAGTAAAAAAATGGCAAGTTATTGAGACAAAATGAAGTGTACGTTTTGCAAATACTATACATGAAAAATTACGATTTTTAGGGCGGCAGAGGGGTCCGAAACCTAAATTTCGGGAAATTTTATATGTTTTGGCGGATTGTGTGTATTCACAGACCCTATTTGTTTGTGCTAAAATATATGTATGAAAAATAACAAGGGCACCTTATGCCCCGAAGTAGAGGAGTGAAAAAAGTATGAGAAAAAGAGTTGTTTTGAGCGTAATCATGGCGCTCTTGCTGGCGCTCAGCGTGTGCGGTGCCGGATTGGTTTTTGCCGATACCACAGCTACCGCGTCCACCGCGCTTGCAACCGAAAACATTCTTTCGGTTACGGGCGCAACGGTAACAACGGAAGCGGATAAAGTGTATGGTACAAATACAAAGCACCATACAGGTTTATACGTTGAAAAAGCTACCGACAGCGATACGTTCAGTGGTGGAATAAAAGGTATATTCGGACAGAATAAAACCGAAACAGAACTTAAGTATACTTTCTGGTGCGATGTTAATTCCAAAAACAAAGGTAACGTCGTTTTCAGAATTACCGATGCTACTGATTCTGCTAATTATATTGAAATAGAACATTTCGGAGGTACCGAGTGGTACGGTCATATTTGTGTTATTGATAAGAGAAACGGCGGCAGTATAGTTCGCAGTACTCGTTATTGGGCGAATGCGTCTAATCCGGCGACGATTTATACGGCAAAGAATTGGAACAGTGAGACTATGCATGGACCGGACTTTAACTCATCGGATAATAATTCGCAGGGAACCATAAAACTCGTATGGGAAAGCGACGTTTTGGTTGTTTATGGCGCAAGTCAAGCCGGCGCAGTGAGAGTTCTCGCAAAGTTTGACGGAACAAACGCGGCAGATACGACAAAGCAGGAATTCGGTCTTGATAAAATCGACTTTCCTAATGGGTACAAGATAAGTTTCGAATCAAAAAAGAGCAGCGACCAAACTGTTCCCATTTTGTTTGAAAGCATAAAATCGGGTGATGATACCATAAGCTTAGCAACCGCTACACTTGAGAGCGAGCCTAGCTGGTATACCGCTTATCAGAGCGTTACCGAAATCAGCGTTGACGATTATCAGGTCGGAAGCTATGCAGTAGGAGACAAGGTTCCGACTGCGACGTTTGTTAGACCTGCGATTGAAAACTTTACCGCAACCGCTGTGGAAAAGACGTACATAAAATCAGAGGGCGGCGAGTACACCGAACTTTCTGCCGACGCAACTTTTACCGAAAGCGGAAAGTTAACCGTAAAATACGTAGCCGAGAACGGCTCGAATTTTATAGGCAATGAGTTTGAGAAAGAATTTACCGTTTTGGGCGCTGGTGAGTATTATAAGTCGTCTGACCTAATTACTACGGACGGCGCTGTTACGGAATTCGCGGACAGCAGCGGAACGGTAACGCACACGGGCGTTTTAATCGAGCCTAAAGTAGTTGATGAAGCAAAGGTTGCTTTTAGCGGAAATATCAACGGTATTTTCAGCGGCGACAGTAAGTTTAAGTTCAGTTTTCCAGGTACGTTCCCCTCGGGTCAATCGGGAAAACAGGGAAGCGTAACATTTACGATTGCGGACGCCGTCGACAGCTCTAAAAATTTCGAAGTTCGTTTCAGAAAGAGCGGTTATTACGCAATAATGAGCGTTGCGCATAATGGCGCTGTCCGCACAACTCGGCAGTGGAATGGTGTAATAGGAACGAGCGATAAATACGGTGATGGTTATTTAACCTTTTTCGGTACGGACAACTACGTTTCGACTCAATTCGAATTGGTGTGGGAGGACGAAGTGCTTGTCGTAAAGGGCTACGGCAATTACAATCCAACAGGTAGAATTATCGCAAAATTTGACGACACAAGCGCAGTTCAATATAAAACGAGTCCTGCGGATAGCGATTACGGTTTACCGAAAATCGCATTCCCGAACGGCTATAAGCTAAGCTTTAAGTCCGAAAAAGACGCCGACATTTCGCCCATTATGTTTGAGGAAATCTACGGTGTCGATACTTCTAAAATGTACGTTGAAGCCGACGATTATCCCGAGTTTTACAAAGAGTATCAGAATATTATCGAGATCAGCGTCGACGATTATCAGTACGGCAGTTATGCGGTGGGCGATAAGATTCCGACGGCGACGTATCTTAGACCCGCATTGGGAGTAACCGAAAACGCGGTCGAAAAAATCTTAGTCAGCAAAGATGGCGGTGCGTTCGGCGAAGTTGCGGCGGATGCGGAGTTCACCGAGGGCGGCGAATACACGGTTAAATACGTAGCTGTCGAGGGCGCAAGCTATGTCGGTAACGAGTTTGAAAAGAGCTTTACGGTTTTAGCAAGCGGCGAGTATTACGAAGCA
>CAZBTB010000293.1:0-2476 GCA_964494605.1 uncultured Lachnospiraceae bacterium | reverse complement strand
ACCGACTGCATTTACGGTTTTTCGGGAACGGCTTCGTCCGCTCAATACGTTAAGCACGATCCGAATGCGTCGGGTAACGGCAGCATTACCGCCGACGGAATCATGGTAAAGCTTGCCGAAAACGAATCGATGAACTTTACGCAAGTGCTCGATGTGACAAACGCTACAAAAAACGACATGTTGTTAAAGCTTTTCATAACGCCCGATAATATCGGAAACTCGGACTTTAATATTCTGATGCTGAAGTTCACCGACGTGACCGATCCGAGCGTTTCGCTGTCGGTAAGGATGCGCGGTATAAACGACTATAAAGACAGCATGTACGTTTTGGCGGGAACAAGCGTTCAGGGCGATATGGTGGGCTATGAGAAAAGCCATGATCGCATACATAAAAACAACGATTACGGTGCGGTTGTTTACCATTCGTTTTACGGAACGCGTGAAGGCGCGCTTAACGACAGTATGCTTTCGGTAAGCTACGACGCCGAAAGTATGTCGGTATATGTTTCGGGTACGTTTATCGTCGATCTTGACGATATAAAATACTTCGATACGCTCTTTAAGGGATTTCCGTCGGGTAGAGTACGTTTGTCGATTTCCGCGGATTTGTACAACTCGACTACTGCGAATTTCTGTGTGTACGAGTTTAACGGCTCGAAAAATCTTGAAGAGAACGAGTATGTCGACGATGAAGCTCCGGTTATAACTATCGATACGTTCGGCGCCGACCGTAACGATATGCCCGACGCAAAAGTAGGCGGAACTTATCCGATGCCGAAAGCTACGGCGTACGACTACGGTACGGGCGCTTGCCAAGTAAAAACTTCGGTATGGTATAACTATTTTACCAAAAATCCGCAGTCGGTATCGTTTAAGGACGGAAAATTCCGCACCGACCGCTTGGGCGCTTATGCGATTGTTTACGAGGCAACCGACGGCGTGGGAAACCGAGCGAAAGAGGTTGTATGGGTTAACGCCAAAGAAGCGGTAGCGCCCGTAACGGTTGGAGTTGACGGTTTGTCGGCGAAAAAAGAGTGCATATTGGGCGAGTGGGTGGACGTACCTGCTTGTACGGCAGGCGGCGGTAGCGGCGCGATATCTACCGAGATAACCGTAACAAACGGAAACGCCGTGTTAAATATCGGAGAATCCATGGGATTCAGGGCGGAAAAGTCGGGAGCTTATACCGTAAGTTATACGGCTACCGATTATATAGGACAGCAGAAAACCGTAAGTTACGAAGTACGAATTACGGGCAACGGAGATAAACCGATTTTTGTCGATAATCCGAGACTACCCAAGTATTTTATTTGCGGCGGATACAATTACGTGATTCCCGAGTACTATGCCTGTGACTATACGTCGGGTTCGCTGCAAAAGAAAATCGCGGTTGCAAAGGTAAAGGACGCCAACGGAGAGAAAACTCTTTCGGCCGGCGAAACGTTTGAGCCTGCGGCAAAAGCCAACGGCGACGTTATAACGGTGACGTTTGCGTGCGGTAATGCCGAGCCGTTCGTTGCCGAAGTACCCGCGGTCATTCCGTACGAAACCGTCGAGGGTTCGTCGATTCTTAATTTCAATGTTGATAACTATTTGATTAAAAACGGCGTTTCGACTTCTATGGATCTGGATGAAGCGGTCGTTACGGCGGAGAGCGAAAACGGCGGTTGGGTATTCGCAAATCCCGTAATCGCTCAAAAAGCTCAGGTCGTGCTTGCGGGAATAGGCGGGAAGAGCCAATATTCGGCTTTGCGCGTCGAATTCGAGGATGCGTTCGATCCGTCCGTCAGAATTGCGGCTCGTCTTGTCAACAAAGGCAACGAATTAAGCTTTGTTGTAGGCGACGAAACCCTGACGGTGGAAAACACTTTCGCCTCGGGCGAAAATGCTACCGTAAAATACGATAACGGAAAATTGTATTATAACAAATTAAACGTTGCTCCTACGGTAACGGAAAACGGAGGTGCGTTTAGCGGTTTTCCGTCGGGCAAGGTTTATATATCTGTATTCTTTGAAGGAAGCGAGCAAGGGGCGCAGTATACTCTAAGATATATAGACAATCAGCCGATACGTTTATTGGACGCCGATCATACCGAACCGAGAGTAGTATTTACCGATACTTACGGAGGAACATTTAAATTGGGTGAGCTCGTCACGCTACCTGCGGCAATTATCGGCGATGCGCTTACTCCCGACGTTAATATCACGCTTACCGTGACGGGCCCCGACCGCAAAACCGTGACGTCGGTAAACGGCGTAGCGCTTTCGGGCGTGGATCCGACCAAAAGCTATACCGTTAAGCCGGATTCGTACGGTCAGTACAACGTAACGGTTGAAGCGTACGATACCAATGAACGCGCAAGATCCACGGTTTACTATACGCTGAACGTCATTGACGGCGAGGCGCCCGTAATTACTTTTGCTCACGATTTCGAAACGGAAGCGAAGGTCGGGGATGTTATAGTCATACCCGCCT
>CAZBTB010000292.1:0-2487 GCA_964494605.1 uncultured Lachnospiraceae bacterium | reverse complement strand
CCATGGCGTCGGCAAGGTCGTCGGCGCGGCGGAACGAGGACACGAACAGAGGTATAAGCACGGGTATCATCGCCTTAGAGCGTTTGAAAACGTTTCCGCTGTCGAAGTCGGCGCAGCGCGCTTTCTGGGCGGACTGGATCTTGTCCGTTTCCTCGACTAGCGTGGGAATAAGCCTTAACGCTATGCTCATTATTATCGCAAGCTCGTGAATGGGAAGCTTAATATAGCTGAGCGGTTTTAAGAGGCTTTCCAGTCCGTCGGTAAGCTCGACGGGAGTTGTGGTAAACGTGAGCATGGTAGGTCCGAGCACCAAAAAGGACAGTCTCAGCGCCATAAGTCCCGCGTTGATAAGTCCCGCCTTGTAAATCTTTATCACCCACCACTGCCATAAAACGTCCTCGGCGTTTCCGTTGTAGAACAGCAACGACATAATGACGGTGAACAGCACTAGGAAAATTATCATTCTCAGGCTTTTGAAAACCTTCGGAAACGGCACGCGCGACAAAAATATCGTGGTTAAGAGAAACACGAGCACGATACCGAACCCGATAAAGGTTTTGACGAAAAATATCATGACGATGTACAAAATCATGATAATCAGTTTAAATCTAGGGTCGAGTCTGTGAATTACGGACTTAACGGGATAATACTGTCCGAGGGCGATTTCTCTCATTGTGCCGCCCTCCCCTTAACCTCGGCCGCAATAGCTTTAACAAGCTCGTCCTCGGATATGACCGACGGATCGATATGAAACCCGCGCTTATTCAGCCCCGACACAAGCGAGCAAACCTGCGGCATCTCTATCTTAAGCTCGCCGAGTAGCTCCTCCCGACGGAACAGCTCGCACGGCTCGTAAACTCCCTTGAGTTCTCCGTTACTTAAGACGGCTATCTTGTTGCAGTACGCCGCAACCTCGTCCATATTATGCGAAATCATTATGACGATCGGGCATGTTTTGTGCAAGGCTTTGACAAGCTCGAGTATCTCGGTCTTGCCCTTGGGGTCGAGTCCCGCGGTGGGCTCGTCCAGGATCAGCACTTCGGGACGCATGGATATTACGCCCGCAAGCGCAACCCTGCGCATCTGACCGCCCGATAGCTCAAACGGCGAACGTTCCTTTATGCCATCGTAGTCAAGTCCGACAAGCTCGATCGCCTCTTTTACCCTCACCACGATTTCCTCGGCGGGAAGTCCTATGTTTTTGGGGCCGAACGCCACGTCCTTAAAAACCGTTTCGTCGAAAAGCTGATACTCGGGGTACTGAAAAACCATTCCCACCTTTGCGCGCAATTTCTTAAAGTCCAGTTTTTTGGGTCTAAGGTCTGTCTCGTCTATAAAAATCGCGCCCGACTGAATACGCGTCAGCGCGTTTAAGTGGCTGACAAGCGTGGACTTGCCGCTGCCCGTATGCCCGATTACGCCCAAAAAGTCCCCGTTCTCGACAACGAGGTTTATATCCTTTAACGCGACCTTCGAAAACGCGCTTTTGGGATTGTAAACGTAATTCAGGTGTTCTATTTTTATCGGCATAGCTCGGCTATAAGCTCCTCGTTGGTCACGATTCCTTCGGGCAGATCCAAGCCCTCTTTTTTCAGCGCATGCGCCACCCTTGCAGCAAGCGGAACGGTAAGTCCCACGGCTTTAAGCTCGTCCTCGCACTCGAAAATTTCCCTGCCGCCCTGCATCAGAATTTCGCCGCCGTTCATTACGATTATTCGGTCGGCGTTAAGCGCCTCTTCCATAAAATGGGTTATCATGATAACCGCCATTTTTTCGTCGCGGTTAAGCTTGGTAACAACGTCCAGAACCTCCGCGCGTCCCTCGGGGTCGAGCATGGAAGTGGACTCGTCGAGTATCATAACCCGCGGCTTTACCGCCAGAACGCCCGCAATCGCAACGCGCTGTTTCTGTCCTCCGCTGAGCCGAAAAGGCGTACCCTCGCGGTATTCGTACATCCCCACGCTCTTAAGCGCCCAATCGACGCGCTCGCGGATCTCATCGGACGGCAGTCCTATGTTCTCCGGTCCGAACGCCACGTCGTCCTCTATTATCGTCGCTATCATCTGATTGTCGGGATTCTGAAAAACCACCCCGACCGTTTTTCTTATGTCAAACAGCTCCTTGTCCGACTTCGTGCTGTGCCCGTCGACGACAACTTCGCCTTTCTGCGGCGTAAGCAATCCGTTCATGAGCCGAGCAAGCGTAGATTTTCCCGAACCGTTGTGTCCCACGACCGCGACAAACTCGCCTGCCTCCACCGACAGACTTACGTTTTTCAGGGCAACGGTTTCCGATTCCGTAGCGAAGTTATATGAAAAACTTACGTCCTTTAGCTCGATTATACTCATGGCTGATATTATATCACTAAAATTTTACAAAAGCAAGTCTTTTTCTTAATATGTGGAGATTCCTCACTTCGTATGGGAATGACTTTTTTAATAGGTGGAGATTCCTCGTCGCAAGGTAAACCTTGCTCGCTCGGAATGA
>CAZBTB010000291.1:0-2492 GCA_964494605.1 uncultured Lachnospiraceae bacterium | reverse complement strand
AGGAATTCGACGTAAGCAAGTTTGCCGTAATTTACGCAGGCGCTCAAAAGAACATAGCACCCGCAGGCGTAACGATAGTTATCGTACGCAACGATATGCTGGGAAAAGAAAACCCGCTTTGCCCCACCATGATGAAATGGGCAACGCAGGTCGAAAACAAGAGTCTGTATAACACACCGCCAGCTTTCGCAACTTACGTAGCAAGCGAAGTATTCAAGTACCTTAAGTCCATCGGCGGCGTAAAAGCAATGCAGAAGATAAACGAGGAAAAGGCTAAGATTCTTTACGACTTTATCGACAACTCGAAATACTACACCAATCCCGTCGAAAAAGAATTCAGAAGCCTCATGAACGTGCCTTTCGTCACGCCGTCACCCGAGTCCGACGCTCTGTTCGTATCGGAAGCCGCCAAAAACGGTTTTGTCTCCATCAAAGGTCACAGACTTGTCGGCGGTATGCGAGCAAGTATTTACAACGCAATGCCCGTAGAAGGCGTCAAAAAGCTCGTCGAATTTATGTCCGAGTTCGAGAAAAACAACCGTTAAGGAGCGATTATGTATAAAATTCTTAAGCTGAATGAAATAAGTGCCGTAGCCAACGACGTTTTTACGTCCGACTACACTTTGGTAAAAGACGAGGCAAATCCCGATGCAATCGTTTTGCGCTCGTTTAATATGCACGACTACGATATTCCCTCTTCCGTCCTTTGCGTGGGACGCGCGGGCGCGGGCGTAAACAATATTCCGCTCGACAAATGCGCAGAGAAAGGTATCGTCGTTTTCAACACGCCGGGCGCCAATGCAAACGCCGTTAAAGAGCTTGTTATATGCGGTCTGTTTCTGGCAGGGCGCAAAGTCGTCGACGGCATAAATTGGGCAAGCACACTTAAAGGCAAGGGCGCGGAGGTAGCCAAGCTCGTTGAAAAAGGCAAAAGCTCGTTTGTGGGCAACGAAATCACGGGTAAAACTCTGGGCGTGGTCGGCTTGGGCGCAATAGGCGCAATGGTTGCCAATACCGCCGTTAAACTCGGTATGAAAGTACTCGGCTACGATCCGTACATTTCGATAGACGCGGCTTGGAATCTTAACCACAACGTCAAAAAGGAAACCGATATCAACGAAATCTTTAAGAAAAGCGACTTTATCACCCTGCACGTTCCGCTTACCGATTCGACACGCGCGCTCGTTAACGCCGACAGCATTGCCATGATGAAGGACGGCGCGGCAATACTCAACTTTGCCCGCGGCGAGCTTGTAAGCGCCGAAGCCGTAATCGAGGCGTTAAACAGCGGTAAGCTCAGCCGCTACGTCACCGACTTTCCTACCGACGAAATGCTAAACGTCCCCAACCTTGTCGCTATCCCCCACTTAGGCGCAAGCACGCCCGAGGCGGAGGACAACTGTGCGGTAATGGTTGCTCGCCAGATGATCGATTATCTCGAAAACGGCAATATCACAAACTCCGTCAACATGCCTGCATGTAAGCTTCCACGTCAAGGCAAATGCCGAATTACGCTCGTACACAAGAACGTTAAAAACGTGCTCAGCGCGATAACGGCGATTGTCGGCGACGCAGGTATTAATATCGCAAACCTCATGTCACAGGCAAAAGGCGAATATGCTTACCTTATTCTCGACCTCGACGAAGAGGTTACTCCCGCACTGCTTGAAAAATTAAAGGCACTCGAAACCGTCGTTCGCGTGCGTGTAATTAAATAAGCATACAAAAAAGACAAAAGCCGCTTTCGGTAAATACGAAGGCGGCTTTTTTAATACCGATACTCTACTGCTTTTTAGCCGGCTCGTAAGTATAAACGGCGTTATCGACGTAATAGCTCTTTCCGTTGCGCGAGTAATAAAACGTCATGTTAAGCAGATTGATAAAGAACATGGAAATAGGCGCGGTTATCAAAAGTCCCACTAAGAAAGTAAACGTGCCTATCAATAAATTAAAGGCAATAACGATAACCCAGACTATCATGTACAGCGAGAACAGCGTCACGAAGTTTTTGAATGCGAACTTAAGCGAATACAGAAAACCTTTGAAAATTCCCATTCCGTCCACGATAACCGCAGGCGACCAAGCCGCAATAAACATATATCTCAGCGACAGCAGAACCATAAGCGAAAACATAAATCCGACGGGTGCGAAAATCAACGCAATCGAGCCCACCGCCTTGGTAATCGTAAATACAATAAAATACATAAGCGCATCGTATGCCGTAAGGACAAGCATTTTAAATAACGAAAACAGCACGGACTTACGTAAGAATGCCACGTACTTAGAAAGGTATCCGTATTTTGCGTTATCGCTCATTATGCCTTGAATTATACTGACAAGCGGAAGCTCGTACAGTCCCATAATAAAGCGATACGCAAAAGTCGCGACAAGCACGACAAACAGCGTCGAATTTACAAACGTTTTGCTGTCGGTAGCAAAGATTATCTTCATTTCACCGATAATTGCGCCGAGAGCGTCGTACGTTTCGGTTA
>CAZBTB010000290.1:0-2493 GCA_964494605.1 uncultured Lachnospiraceae bacterium | reverse complement strand
GAAGAGAATAAAGAGCTGTTCGACTTTATGCGCGAATCGCTCGACGGCGCGGTAAAGGAAGTAAGACTGTCCAAGCGCATGAAAAACAACGCGGTATGCCTTACCGCCGACGGAGAAGTTTCGCTCGAAATGGAAAAGGTGTTCAAAGCCATGAAAAACGCAAACCCCATGCCCGTCGAAGCCGAAAAGGTGCTTGAGCTTAATCCCGACCACCCGTTGTTCGCTAAGCTTAAGACGCTGTTTGAAAGCGATAAGGACAAGCTCAAAAAGTACGCAAAGCTGTTGTACGCTCAGTCGCTTATTACCGAGGGCATGGAAATCGAAAGCCCCGCCGAGTTCGTAAGCACGCTGACGGAAATTTTAAGCGAATAGTTTTTCTTAACCGATGATAAAATACACCGTTCGTAAGTTTCAATACGGACGGTGTATTTTTTGTGAAATTATTTTTCATCTTTTTGAGCTACTTATATCGTTGACATTTATTCGATTATCGTTATAATAATTATCGTGATAACTATTTTGGACGAGGTCAAACGTTATGAGCGATTATCCCGAAAAGATACACTCGGCGCTTCGAGCCGTGCACGGTAAAATTATGCACGTTGTGTTTTCATCGTTTCGCGATATAGGACTTACGCCGCCGCAGGCAATCACGCTGTGCGCGGTGGGTAAGCTCGGTGACGGAGTGACGGTGGGCGAGGTTTGCAAGGACTTGAAAACTCCGCTGTCGAACACGACCAATATCGTACTGCGCTTAGAGGGCATGGGACTTATTACAAAGGAGCGGGACGAGAGCGACCGCCGCAAGGTAAAGCTGTATCTTACCGAAGCGGGCAATGGAGCAACCGACAGGTCGCATACGATTTATAAAGCGCTTAACGACGGAATGGAAAAGGCTTTATCGCCGCAAGAACAAAACACGGTTTTGAACGGACTCGAGCTTCTGGATTCGTTTCTGGACTACTATATTGACTTAAAGGAGATTACCGAATGAAAAAAAAGAAAATATCCGGATACTTTTTCAGGTATTGGTATCTGATACTCGGCGCAGTCGCGTTTCTTACGGCGCAGGCGATTTGCGACCTTCAGATGCCCGAGTACATGAAAAACATCGTAAACACGCTTACCGACCTAACCGCAACGGGTAAGGTAAATACCATACTTAAATTCGGCGGAATTATGCTTGCTTACGCCGCCGCGGTTACCGTTTGCTCGGTGGCGGTGGGATTTTTGGCGGCTCGCATCGGCTCGAATGCGGCGCGCGATATGCGACGCGACGTTTTCGGCAAGGTTTCGGAGTTTTCGGCGGCGGAGATAGATAAGTTTACCGTTTCGTCGCTCATTACGCGCAGTACCAACGATATTACGCAGATTCTTATGTTTTCGATCATGCTTATCCGTATGGTGGTTTATGCGCCCATAATGGCAAGCGGCGGAATCATAAAAGCGGTTCGGCTGTCGGCGGAAATCGATTATTTACTGTGGGTAATCGTTGCGGCGGTTGCGCTCGTGCTTATTTCCATTTTTGTTTTGCTTCTCGTCGTGCAACCGAAGTTTATCAAAATGCAAAAGCTTATCGACAAGCTCAACGGCGTCGCGAGAGAAGGCTTAAACGGCATGATGGTGGTGCGCGCGTTTAATACGGTCGAGCACGAACAGCAGCGTTTCGACGAGGTGAATAAGGAGCTTACGGGCGTAAACCTGTTTACCAACCGCGTTATGGGTGCGCTCAGTCCCATTATCAATATCGCAATGAACGGTATTTCCATTGCTGTCGTTTGGATTACTACGTACTTTGCCACCGACGTCGGTTCGGTCGCGTCCGCTATGGCGTTTATGAGCTACGCGATACAGATTGTTATGTCCTTTATGGTTGTAACTATGGTGTTTGTATTGGCGCCCCGCGCGATTGTTTCGGCTAAGCGCGTAAGAGAAGTGCTCAATCAGGAAATCAGCGTCGTAAACCGCGAAAATGCCGTTCGGGCGGAGAATATCGCGGGTGAGCTCGAGTTCGACAACGTCAGCTTTAAGTATCAGGGTGCGGAAGAGGACGTTATTTCCGACATCAGCTTTAAGTGCAGTCCGGGCGAAATTACGGCTATTATCGGTTCGACGGGCAGCGGCAAGTCAACGCTCATCAAGCTTATTCCGAGAATGTACGACGTTACAAACGGAAGCATTAAGCTCGACGGCAAGGACGTAAGAGACTACACGCTCGAATCGCTCCGCGACAACGTTGCGTACGTATTACAGAAAAATCTGTTATTCTCGGGAACTATCGAGAGCAACATTAAGTTTGCCGACGAGAACGCCGAAAACGGCGACGAGCGAATGCTCGAGAGTGCGGAGATTGCGCAGGCAACCGAGTTTATCGATAGTAAGGAAGAGGGCTATAAGAGCGAAATCGTTCAGGGCGGCGGCAACGTTTCGGGCGGACAGAAGCAGCGTCTTTCCATTGCCCGCGCACTGTATAAGGATTCGCCCGTTCTGGTG
>CAZBTB010000289.1:0-2496 GCA_964494605.1 uncultured Lachnospiraceae bacterium | reverse complement strand
TTTTTCTAACCGAAGTTTTGCTGTCAACCAAGTGTGCCATAAGCCTAACCCTTCATCTCCATGTACTTTAAGTACGCCGCGTAATTAGTCGCCCAATTCTTTGCGTGAGTATCCTTTTGCTTTTGCACGTAGGTTTCCGCGTCGTAGTAATACAGTCCGTTCATTACGACGTACTGCTCGCCGTTGCTCGTAGTCGACGATATGCCGCCCTTAACGGTGTCGCAGGTGTTGATCATAAGCTGATAGCTTATAAACTTATTGTCGGTATCGTAATAGATTTCTCTGAAGTTTTTGGCAAACGGCGACAGCTGTTTTTGCTGATCCTCGGTAAGCTCGACGTCGAAAGGCATAACGCCGCCGCATGTAACCGCGTAGTTTTGGATATACTTGGGTTGATACATGTATTTGAGAAATTGCTTGCAAACGTCCTTTTTCGTGTCGTCCGTCTGCTTTTTGAGCGCGACGTACATTGCCTCGCCTATTGCGAACACGTTGCCCGTTTCCTTTTGCCCTTCGAAAACGGGCAAAGTCATAAACTTATAGTTGCGCGTTCTGAAAGCGTAATCGGTGTTTTTGTCGTCCTCGAGCGCCTTAAACGTAACTCTCGCCTCGTTCTCCCACCAATCGCCCTCGAAAAGCATCGCAATCCTGTTTTTCTTGTTCTGCGCGGAGTAAAGAATAAAGTCGTTCTGCGCGTCGGTATGCGAATAGGACAGCGTACCCGCCTTGCTGTTTACGTAAGGCGTGGCGATATTGAGCTTGGCGTCCTTGCACGCGAGATATTTATCCATAAACTTAAGCGCCTTGATTCTGCCGGTCGCACCGTCGATAAGATATCCTGTCTCGGGTGTGATTTGCGTCTCCTTAACTCCGTCGCCGTCGAGGTCGTACATTGCGTCAAGCGTAAACTGCATCTCAAATCGTTCCACGCCGTCTATCTGAGCGTGAAGCGCATAATACAGGTCGTTGAGATATACCGAGAACTTACCCGAATAGCTGAATGCCGTGCCCAGCGTCTGCGTAGCCTTGATAACCATAGCTTCCCACTGATCCTCGTTAAGCGGGTGACCGTCGTCGTACGTACCCGGCTTGCCGTCCTTACCGACGGACAGCGTTTCGGTGGGGCTTGTGATAAAGTTGCCCGCCTCATTGAAAAGCAAGCCGTACTTTAAGAAAATGTCGTGGTCGTACACAATGCCCTTGAGCGACTCCTGGAAGGGGAGCGCGTAAACCTCGCCGTCGTTACCCGAATAAGCCGTTATGTATTCGGGGCGCGTAAGCATTTCGCGGAAGCTCTTGTCGCTGCCGTCGGGCGTAGAGTCTACAACGTCCGTCACCGACTCGAGATAACCGCCGTTGATCAGCTTGTAAATCTCGGCGTTAGAGAAAAACATATCGTAAACCGCCGTGCCCGCCTGAAGCTGTCCCATAATCGCGTTAAACTCGTCCTTCGAGTCGCGCACCTGAATCTGATAAGCGTTGTCGGGAAATTCCGCGTTAAAGTCGCTCACCATTTTGTCCAGCCAATCCTTTCCGTAACCGCCGTTGAAAACGGAAATGAAAATCGTCGGACGTTTGTCCTTGTTTTCCACTTTGGTGCCGCCCACGCAGCCCACGGCGAAAGCGCATATCAGCAATATGCCGAGTACAAGAGAAACAATTTTCGGGAATCTTTTCATAATTCTCCTCCTAAAATAATGATTTTTGATTCAACAAATATATTATAAATGATTATTAACAACAAAACAATGGGTATATTTTTATGTTTTATGTGTTTTTTTACAATGCCGAAAAATGGGTATTGACAACCGCCGATATCCTATATATAATTAAAGAAACCATAATAAGCGGAGGGCAAAAAAAGTGTTTGTCTATTTGAGTTCTTTCAAAACCGATGACGAAAGATTGCAGTTTTATAACCATTTGCCCATGAACATATCTTCAAACGAGTTCGGAGTTCACGACTTTAAGCTAAGGATCGCGGACGGAGAGCGTATCCAGCAGCACTATACCATTCATTTCGTTCTGCGCGGCAAAGGAACGCTTACTCTGAATAACAAGGTTTACGAGCTGAGCGAAAATTATGCCTTCGTCACTCCGCCCGGCGTCAAAGTCACCACTACTCCCGATAAAGACGAGCCTTGGAAATATTTTTGGATAGGTTTTAACGGCGACGACGCGCCCGAAATAATTAAAGCCGCTAAATTTTCGCTGTTCGAGCCCGTTTTTTACAGCAACAACTCCGACGCAATCCGCGACACTATCGACAACCTTTTGCAAAATACCGCCATGCCCGACTCCCCTCACCGCATTTTCGCAATCGGCACCCTTCTTAAAATCTTCGGTATTCTGATAACCGAGCGCGCAAAAAGCAACTCCCTCCTAAAGCCCTCTGCAGGCACCAACGAGTATCTGCTCCACGCTATCGCCATTATCGAAAACCTTTTTCTGCGGCTGCCTTTTCAGCTGCTAATTTTTCGGCAGCGGCCTTCTCTG
>CAZBTB010000288.1:0-2500 GCA_964494605.1 uncultured Lachnospiraceae bacterium | reverse complement strand
TGGGATGCAAGATTTATGGAGATAGCGCATACGGTATCTTCTTGGTCGAGTTGTTTTCAAGATAACCGTCAAGTCGGGGCGGTAATTGCCAAAAACAAAAGAATTTTGACTACCGGCTATAACGGCGCAAGCGCCGGAATAAAGAGCTGTAAAGAAAAGGGCTTTTGTCTTAGACGTAAACTCGGTATCGAGTCGGGAACGCGTCACGAGATATGCTATGCCACTCACGCCGAGCAGAACGCCATTATTCAGGCGGCTAAAATGGGTATAAGCATCGACGGAGCAACCCTTTACTGCACGCACCAGCCTTGCGTTATTTGCTCCAAAATGATAATCAATAGCGGCATAGTCCGTATCGTTTACCGCAACGGCTACCCCGACGATTTTTCGTTGGAGCTGTTGAGAGAAGCAGGCGTCGAAATAGAACAACTTCGCGGATAAATCAAGCGAAATACCGCTGATAGCTCGCCCGACGTATGTACCTGATACGTCGCCGGCTTCGCTATTCTCGTCTTTCGCCCGATTTCCCTCGCGAAGGGCTGACATGCACGAAACCGAAAAAATCGAAAAAAGGAATTTAAGTGAGAAATGAGAAAGAACGCTTAGTAATTCAATAGGCAAAAGCCTGCGGTATGATTAACCGCGGTTTTTGCATGCAAGAATGGAATATTACCCTAAAGCCGTGGGATATTTCCATGGCTTTTTTGATTTTTAAAGGAGTTATTTATGGCTTTGATTGATATTAAAAATCTGACGTTTTGTTATGACGGGAGCTTTGTGCCCGTATTCGAAAACGTGAGCTTCCGTTTGGATACCGACTGGAAAACGGGGTTGGTGGGGCGAAACGGAAGAGGAAAAACTACGCTGTTAAGGTTGCTTACGGGGAGTTTCGAATACGGCGGAACGATTTCGACGAGTGTAAAGTTTACTTATTTCCCGTTTGAGGTCAAGGACAAAAGTTTGCCTGTTTACGAGGTTTTACAGCGTATCCGTCCCGATGCAGAGGAGTGGGAAATTATGCGCGAACTTAACGGTTTGGGCATGAATGCCGAGGAGCTTTACCGCCCGTTTGAAACGCTGTCCGAAGGCGAACGGACCAAGGCGCTCTTGAGCGTGCTTTTCTTGCGGCAAGGCGAGTTTTTGCTGATAGACGAGCCGACCAACCACCTCGACGCCGAGGCGCGCGTGACGGTTGCTGAATATTTGCGAAAGAAGAAAGGATTTATTTTGGTTTCGCACGACCGCGCGTTTCTGGACGGGTGCGTCGATCATATACTTTCGCTGAACAAAACGGGTGCTCAGATACAGAGCGGCAATTTTACGTCATGGTTTAACGAGTTCAATAAGCGTCAGGCGTTTGAAACGGCGCAGAACGAGCGGCTTAAAAAAGACATAACAAGACTGGGCGAGGCGGCTAAGCGCACGGCGGATTGGGCTGAGAAGGTAGAGGCGAGCAAGTCGGGAAAAGCCGATTCCGGACTTAAAAAGGACAAGGGGCACGTCGGTCACATGGCGGCTAAAATGATGAAACGCGCTTTGGTTACCGAGCGGCGCAGACAGGAGCTTATCGATAAAAAGTCGGAACTGTTGAAAGATACCGAAAAGAGCGAGCGGCTCAAGCTTACCCATCAAGTTTACCGCAGCGAGCGGCTTGTTTCGTTAAAAAACGTCGAGATTTTTTACGGAGACCACAGAGGATGTCCGCCCGTAGATCTCAACGTTTGCCGCGGTGAAAGGATAGCTGTTACGGGTAGCAACGGCTCGGGAAAAAGCAGTATTCTTAAACTGATTGCGGGCGAGCGGCTGAAATACACGGGCGAGCTTAATATCGGCGGAGGATTGACCGTTTCTTACGTGCCTCAAAGTGCTGATAATCTGAGCGGCAGCCTTGCCGATTTTACGCGCGATAAATGTATCGACGAAACTTTGTTTATGACGGTTTTGCGTAAAATGGACTTTTCACGCGACGATCTCGAGGGTGATGTTTCGGCGTTTTCCGAAGGACGGAAAAAGAAGGTTCTAATCGCTCAAAGTCTTTGTCGAAGCGCGCACCTGTATATCTGGGACGAGCCGCTCAACTTTATCGATATTTATTCGCGTATTCAGATCGAGGAGCTGCTTAAAGAGTTTGCGCCGACCATGATATTCGTCGAGCATGACAGAGCATTCGTCGATTCCGTAGCGACGAGAACGGTAAAAATATAAAGAAAAAACGGAAGTTTTTAGTCACTAACTTTTGAAACTAGCAGAATAATTAAAGAGAACACCAAAACAACAAGGTGTTTTCTTTTTTGTGCTTACTCTCTCTTAACTGCAAAAAAATTAGTTTGTGCGTGTGCTTGTCTGTTCGAGCGAAGTGAGAACACTTGTATCAAGACAAGCACACTCCACAGTGCCAAAGATTAATTATTCTTTTGCACATTCTCATTCAATTGCAGTTATAATTAGTCTAGTTCTTTTACATAGAGATGGTCAACATCGTTCCCATAATTTACAATGT
>CAZBTB010000287.1:0-2501 GCA_964494605.1 uncultured Lachnospiraceae bacterium | reverse complement strand
GTGGGCACGCTTTTTGCGGCGGCGTTTGTAGCGTCCTGTTTTTTTGCCGCAAACCCCACCTTTTTAAGTATGTCGGCGTTTATAATTCTGTCCACCGTCATTCCCGACCACCGCTGTCGGTACGAACGGCTTTACCGCCTTGCAAACCTCGATAAAAAGGTTAAAAAGGGACTTAAGGTTCAAGAGGTAGTAATATCCGAAAAAGCGCCCGCCTCGTCGTTGTTTTCTCACCTAAGGTCGGACTTTTTTACGCGCTTTAAGGTGGCTGACGCGGATTTTAATACCGTCGGAAGCTTAGACGAAAACGAGCTTAACGGTTTCGGCGGAGCGGATTTTTCGGGAACGGTGGGCGAGTTGATTATGGCAAAAACCGGGAAATCAGGTAAAAATATGTAAAATATGAGCGTTTTATAGGAATTTTTCAATATTTTTCGCCGTTTTTTAATTGATAAACAAATAAAAATATGATAAAATAATAAATAGGTCAAATATTATAACCAAGCGGTGCATTTTTGAAAAACGGTCTTATTTTAATTGATGTCGAATCCTACATGTCGGGCGTTTCGCTTGTCGAATCCGGCAAGCTCATCGAGCATTACGTAGAATACAAGGATTCGTCTTATATCACCGGTAATATTTACAAAGGCAAGGTTGTCAACGTTCTTACGGGACTTCAGTCTGCTTTTGTCGATTTCGGCGCGCCGAAAAACGGTTTTTTGTCCGTCGAAGAGACAATGGGACATAAGACGGTCATGACCGAAGCGGGAATGATTCCTTCTCAGCTCAGCGTCAAAGAAGGCGATTTCGTTATGGTTCAGGCGACAAAGGAAGCCATCGGAAGTAAGGGTGCGAGACTTACGACCGCCGTTACCATTCCGGGCAGATACGTAGTTTTTCTGCCCACGCTAGACTTTATAGGCGTTTCGAATAAGATAACCGACACCGAAACGCGCAACAAACTTACCGCAGTACTTGAAAAGCTCAAGCCCGAAGGAAGCGGCTTTATTGCTCGTACGGCGTGTCTGGACGCTAAGCGCGGCGAAATCGCCGAAGAGGTTAAGCGGCTGTTGACGCTTTGGCAAAAGGTAAGAGAGAACTACGATGCCGCCGACGAAGTAACGCAGGTGTACAGCGACGGCGATCTCGTGTTCAGGACTGTTCGCGATATGCTGTCAGCTAACGTAGAGGCTATAGTGTGCAACGATGAAGCTACGTCGGAAAATCTTATAAAGACACTGAAAGAGCGCAATATTAAGTACTGGGATAAAGTGAGGTTTTACAACGGCGAATACGATATGTACGACGCCTTCAATATCTTGGGAGAGGTCGATAAGCTTCTTGACCGTACGGTAAGGCTTAATAGCGGCGTATCGCTTGTGTTCGACTACACCGAAGCTTTGACGGTAATCGACGTAAACACGTCCAAATTTGCCCGCGGGAACAACCACGAAGAAACCGTTTTTGCCGCAAATCTGGAGGCGGCGCAGGAGATTGCGCGGCAGATAAGATTGCGCAATATCGGCGGAATTATCGTAATCGACTTTATCGATATGACGGACGAAGAGCACAAAGCGGCGGTTGTCGAGGAGCTTAAAAAAGCTATGTTCTACGACCGGACGAAAACGCGCGTAATCGGAATGTCGGCATTGGGACTTGTGGAAATAACGCGTAAAAAGGTGGGCAGAGAGTTGAGCACTCTTTTATTGGATAAATGCCCGTTCTGCAAGGGTGACGCGCACGCCCAAGCTGTGGACTACGTTGCTCGCAAAATAAAAGCTCAGCTAAAGCGCCTGTTTGCCGACAAGCACTATACTACCGCAATCGTCCGTATCAATTCGGTGCTGTGCGACAGTATGTTCAAGGGCGGGTACTTTACGGCGGACTGTCTCACCATTTGGAAGGACAAACGCATATATTTTGTACCCGAAGGAGAGCGGCTCAACCGCGATTTCGAAATCACGGGCAGCCAGGACTTAGCGGTGAGCGTGCCGCCTTCGGCAAGATTACTTTATTGAATATGAATATTTTTCGGCGAATCGACGCATTCTATAAATACAAGGAATCGATCGATACCGATTACGTGTTTACGTAAAATCTTTTAAGTTAGATCCCTTCCTTGATATATACGGAAGGGATTTGATTTAAAACGACGCATTCATAAGAAAGAAATAACGTATTCGATTATTTCTAAGACATGAAAGAGCAGACAGGTTTTGAAAATATAATCTCTTCTTTTTTTGTAAGAAAAAGCCCCGACCGTAAAGTCGAGGCTTTCTTTTATTAAGTTTTGGCTTAGTACATTCCGCCCATGCCGCCGCCCATACCGCCTGCGGGAGCCGCGGGCTCGGGTTCGGGGAGGTCGGCAACAACGCTTTCGGTGGTAAGAAGCGTAGCCGCAACCGACGCCGCGTTCTGGAGAGCGGAGCGCGTAACCTTTGTCGGGTCGATTATGCCCTTAGCTACCATATCGCCGTACTCGTTTTTGAGTGCGTCGTAGCCGT
>CAZBTB010000286.1:0-2508 GCA_964494605.1 uncultured Lachnospiraceae bacterium | reverse complement strand
ATAAAAATGATTGATTCTATCGTCTAAAGCATAAAAAACTATATCGGATACCTGACTTCTTTGGGGTATTCGGTCTCTTATCACGATCCGAAATGTCATTTCATACGCTATTCTCATTTGCTTGCACCCTTTAACGCGCACAAAAACCCTTATTGCGACTGCGTTAAACAATCGTCCGACGCTCAAAAACATTGCAAAGACAAGCAATACAAACAAGTATTCGAACGCGCAGGCAACGGCGCGTATTACGGCATGTGCTGGGCGGGCGTAGAAGAATTCGTGTTCCCCATAAAAGACGACAATAACTGCATTGCTTTTATCTCCGTTTCCGCGTATTCGAGCGACCGCGGGCGCGCACAATCGCGAATTAACCGCGTAGCGTACGAATTCGATATCAGCCGCGAAGAACTTCAAAAAGCACACTTACAGTTAAAAACCGACGTGCCTACCATGGAACATCTCGGCACCCTTATTCAGCCGCTGTGCAATATGTTTACTCTGCTGTATCTAAAAGCCGAAGATATTCCCGCCCCCGTTTTTCAAAGCGTTTCCATTTATGACGAAATGCTTAAATTCATTTCCGAAAACTACGACCAGAATATTTCGCTCGAAGACGTTGCAAAAAAATGCAACTACTCTACCGACTATGTACGCCACTTATTCAAAAAGCACACGGGCATGACGTTCGGCAACTATCTTACAAATCTTCGCATATCCCAAGCACGATTACTGCTGTCGTCAACAGATAAAAGCGTTTCTCAAATCGCCTCGCTTGTAGGCTTCGACAATCCCGATTACTTTACCAACGTGTTTAAAAAGAAAACAAACCTGTCTCCCCGTGAATTCAGACGTAAAAGCAAATAACAAAAAAGCGGTACTTAGGTGTACCGCTTTTTTGTATTCAGCTATAATTACGCATTAGCGAGCTTTTTGGGAACGGGAACGCCGTCCTTGATTGTCCAGAAATCTGCGCCGTCGTTATCTGTGGTAAACTTAGTAAAGTTTATTCCCGAAGTCTTTGCATCATTCCACGTCATAGCAGCATAACAATTCTGACTTGCACCGGGACCGCCGCTTACGCAAATTTTGTCCACACCCACAACCAAAACGTTGCTCCATGTAGCTGTATTCGGCGTAGGCATAATGTGCGGATAATGAGTTCCGCCGTTGTCCGTTTTTATTTCTATATAATCGACTATTATATTATAGTATTTTGCGCCGTCGCAAGTAAAGCCGAATATAGACGAATCTTTTGCCCACGAATCTCCGTCGGTTGTCATGTTGTCTCTAATCGTGATGTAGATGTTTTTATACGACGCACGCGTGACGGGACCGAAGAATCCGCCCGAGCCGTTCGCTCTCGTAGCCTTGCCCGCATTTACAAACGAAATATTTTGTATCTTTGCCGCTGAGGTAGACTTATAAAACAATCCTGCAGGACCTACCGTAAGGTTTGTAATGGTATTTCCGTTACCCTCGAACGTACCCGTAAAACCATTATACATAGTGTGATCAAGAGCGTCACCGCCGTAATCGTTTCCTGCCAGATTGTAAGTTCCTTCGTAAGTAAAGCTCTGACTTACTTCATAATAGCCGTTCGCATTGTTTCTGGAATCCACGATACCGGCGTCACGGCTGTAAGTAATAAACGTGTTGAGCGTTTCGGTACTGTTAATGTACATAGTAACGACTTTGAGAGTAACGTTGACCGTGAGCTGTCCGACTACAATCCCGTTATCGTTTTCGTTAAGAATTACGGTTATCGATTGCCCCTCGCCCCAATGACCCTTAAACGGCGCAACGGGAATCGTAAGTTCGCCGTCTTCGAATACAGCTCCCTCGGTATCCGAGAAATCCATATCTGAAGACGAAATTCCGAAGAACGAATATTTGCCGCTTTGCGCTATATCGTCTACTTGATCGCTTAAAGCGTCGAAGTCAAGCGTAACCATGCCGTCCGTTTCGCTTGCGTACTCAAGGTCCGTAGCAAACGTCGCCATACGCGTCCTGTATACGACGTAGGTAACCGAATCGGTCTTGTTCGGGTCAAGCACAGACATTACGGTGACGGTAAAGCTTCCGCCGTTCGTCGCGACCTCCGACGGGATAGTCACGTTACCGAATTGGTCAATCGTATAGCTGTCGTCGGATACAGAGAACTCTTTGCAAATACCCGTAGCGTTAACCTTTAACGTACCGTTTCCGTAAGCGATAACTTCGGTCGAGCCGTCGGAGCTGCGCGTTATAGCTACGTCGGTGCCGTCGGCTAACTTTTGGGGTACGGGCACTCCGTTTTTAAGCGTCCAGAAATTTGCTCCGTCATAATCTGTGGTAAACTTAGTAAAGTTTATTCCCGAAGTCTTTGCATCATTCCACGTTGCCGCTGCGTAGCAATTCTTATCGGCGCTCGGATTGGGACTTACGCAAATACTTTCGGTACCGTCTGCCAATACGTTACTCCACGTATTGTTGTTTGTGGGACTCGGCATAAGGTGCGGATAAAACGTT
>CAZBTB010000285.1:0-2534 GCA_964494605.1 uncultured Lachnospiraceae bacterium | reverse complement strand
AAATACATTTCCTTAAACTCTTTTACTCGTTTTCTTCTTGAATATTATCTGTGTTATTTCCATTATATGCAGTTGTCAATGTGCGACAGGCTAAAAGAGTATAAAAAAAGCATAACCTCAACAGACTTTCAGCTCTGTTTACTTTATGCCAGCGGTATTACTTATTTGAATACTTGGTCTACACTCTCTTAAGCTGTTTGCCCTCTCATGCGAGACAGCTTATACATATTACCATATATAAAAGCATTTGTCAAGAGTTTTTGATAAAATTTTTAAACTTTTTTAAATAATTATTTTTATAGCGTTTTTTCTATAAAATCCGACACCGCTTGCTCGTACTCTTCCCGCGCGGTATAGTGGCTTTTTGCGTGTTTTGCGGACTTTAGTATCAAAAGCCGGGAGTTTTTTGCCGCTGCGGCGTTTTGCTCGCTCATGTATGGAGGAACAAACCTATCCTTTCCGCCGTGAATTAAAAGTACGGGCAAATCTATTTTCGATAAAACCGTTCGCGTATCAACCGACTTAATGTCAAAGCCGGCGTACCTTTTTGCATAAGAACGCAAAAAAGGCATTATGAAACAAGGCGGAAAATGTGCCACGCTACGGAACAAATACGAAAATTGTTCGTAAGGTGTGGTAAAACCGCAATCGGCTATTATGCCCTTCACAACGGACGGAACGAACTCACCCGCCATAATTACGGACGATGCGCCCATAGACACACCGTAAAGAAACACGGCGGTCGGCGACAAAACTTCGGTAATCTTATCAACCCAACCGAGTACGTCGAACCTGTCGGTTATTCCGAACCCGATTATACTACCCTCGCTGTCGCCGTGCGCGCGGTTGTCGACCGTAAGCACATTGAAACCAATCTCAAGAAAAAACGGAACTATCGCCGCCATATCTTTAGTACCCGCGCCGCGGTAACCGTGCACGCATATAACCGCTTTATCGGTTGGCTCGTTAGGACGGTAAAGCTTGCCGCGCAATATAAGCCCGTCTTTGCTTGTAATCTCAAGCGACTCGAATTGCATTTTTTCGAGGCTTTCGCGAGCGTCAAGCATAAACCTGCGATATTCTTCATCCTCTGCCGAACGTTTTTTCTTCTTGCGTTTCGGCTTTTTATCGGGATTTACACGCGAAAAATACTTAACGACAAAGTGCCGTGCATAAATCACGACACCTAGCGCCAGCAACATAAACGCCGACAGAATTACGATGATTATTATCTGCCAAAACGGCATTTGCAATCTCCTTTAGTTTATGTAGCTAAACCGAAAAACCTATTTCGGTAAGCTTTTTGCAGTTATATTCGACCTTTTTAAGCATCTCGGTAAATATCGTCGAAGCCTGCTCACGTTTGTTGATCATACGGACTTCGCTACGGTCAGAGCTGTCCGAGTGCGCGTAGAAATTGCGCTTTTCGACGTATTCGCGATACAAATCAGCCATAACCTCGGCATACACGATACTGTTGATTTTGCGACGGTACGAGGCTTTTAACACATATACGCCGTTTTCCTTTTCGTACGCCTGCCCTATCATCTTTACTACGATATTTTGCGCGCGCTGTAAATCTATTATAAGTCTCTCCAGACCGCGGAAAGGCGGCAAAAGCAGCATGGAATAATCAAAATGCTCTTCCTTGGAGTTTATAAGCTCGATTACGCCGATCGTAAAGTCTATCTTGGACTGTTCGGATAAGAACTTGTATGCGGACGGAACAAGCTTTTTGAGTTGGCGTTCCACTTCCGCCGCGCGCTTGTTTACTTCTTTATTCTGTTCGATATGAGCGTCAACCGCGGCACGGTAGTCCGTTTCTTCGGAAAGAAGCAGCTGTAACTCCGAGAACAGCGAACCGTGCTTGCCTTGCAGCTGAACGACCTGTTTTTTAGGCATAAAGCGCAATTTGAGCTTTTGCCCGTCGCCTGCCACCGTGAAAGTCTTAAGCTCTGTAGCTTTGCCTTTATCGGTTACTGTTTCTCCGCCGATTTTGTACTTTTTCTTTTCTTTTTTCAGTTTTCCGAGCACATCGTCAAAACGCTTTTCGGTAAACTTTTTTAATGATATATCGCCGCTCTCGACTTCCGCCGGAACGGGCTCGGCGCTTTTTTGCCGAGTGTTAGTCGGTTGCTTTGTCTTTTGTTCGGGTTTGCCTTTCGCTTCCGAAACAGCCTTAGGCTTTTGTTGTTTTTGCTTAGGTTCGGGTTTAGGCGGCTGAGCTTTTTTCGGTTGTTTTTTGGTCTGCTGTTTTTCGCCGTCGCGGAGCTTTATGAAAATTTCGCTTAAAACGGGCATCGCATCCTCGAAAGCGGTAACCGAAAGCATATGCGCCTTGTTGTCGTACACCACGCTTACCTTTCTGTTGCCGTAAATAAACCCGTAACGGTCGAAATGGCTCTTGTCATCCGCCGCTTTATGTGTGACTTTTTGGCAAATACCACGCGTTTCGATTGCATCGATAAAACGTGCGAAGAGTTCTTTAGGGCAATTCTTATAGTCTGTTTTTTCGGGTATAACCACTTATAACC
>CAZBTB010000284.1:0-2543 GCA_964494605.1 uncultured Lachnospiraceae bacterium | reverse complement strand
ATTTTACCCGAGCTTCCGCTGACGTCGAGCACGTCAACGTGGCAGTCGAGCGCCGCATAAGTCGCGGCATCCTTTACCGTACCGAGGTCGGGAGCTTTGGAGCCGCCCTTTCTGCCGCCGCCCGAGCCGCCCAAACCGCGGAACAGTTCGCCTGTAAACAGCGCCTTGAAGAACCAGAAAATTCCGCCGATTACGGATACGGTCACCTTCCACAGCAGCGTCGCGATTATAGCAATCAGCGTTACCGCGCCGACGACTATGAGCGCCGCCTTCCAATGATAGAACATCAGATACTGCAGTCCGTAGCAGATAAAGGGAAGCACCACGTTGATCCCGAGCGCGAACTTTTCGTCGATGTCGGGAAGAAACAGCTGTACAACCTGAATTATTCCGCACACCACTACGGTGAGGAAAACGAACATAATGTTAGAAACGTAGAAAAGGTATTTTCCGTCGGTAAAAAGTCTGTTCGCGTCAAAACCGAGAATGGCAAAAAGCAACACGAGGTTTATGCCGAGAACCACGCCCAAAGTAACGAACGCGGCTATTTTATTGCCGTTATCGCCGCGCAGGTATAAGAACACGCTTGCAAGTAGCAAATTGAGCACGAGAACGAAAACGTATCCGACGTTTATGCAATTTCCCGCGATACCACACGCAATCGCAAACACGGGAAAGGAAACCATAAATCCGTAATTATAGAAAAAATCCTCCGCGTTGCCTCTTCCCGACGTAAGCTCCACGCTCAGTCTTAAGCCTAACTGTTCGAATATAACGCCCAGCAAAAACGCCCATATAAGCCAAACGTCGTAGATACCTGCGGCTATTCCGATAACGTTTATCGCAACCAACAGCAAACCGCCGAGAATACCCACTACGAGAAGTATAAACCGAACGAATTTGTTGCCTATGTCTCCGTCTTTCATTAACGAGCGGATTTTAATGCAGCCGAGGAGCGACATCCCCGTGAAAAACATAATCATTTCACTGAAATTATAAAGAGCGGGGACAAAGCTGTTTAAAAGAAACATAACCGCCGCCGCCAAAAGCGCCGCGCCGTTGAATATTCCCGTCACTATCAACGGCTTCTTATATTCGTTTTGTCTTCCCATATTTGCATCTCCTCGAATTATTTTCGTGTATAAATAATATGTATATAAGGAATTATATCATATCTCCCCCCCCCGTCAAGGATTTAGCCGCAATATCCGGAAATTACGCGATTTAAATTTTTTCGCTTTACTGAAAATAAATTGTCAACAGCCGTAAAATCATTGACAAACCGCGCAAAAAATAGTAAACTATTATAGCCTTTGCGGAGGTGGCGGAACTGGCAGACGCGCAGGTCTCAGAAGCCTGTGGTTAATTCTCGTGTGGGTTCAAATCCCATCCTCCGCACCAACAACGGTAGCTTGGACTTCATTCAACGTTCAAGCTATTTTATTTATAAGGTAACGTTATGTTTAAGTGGTTTAAGATAATTAAAAGTCAATATTTCGGGTTGTGGCTGATAGGCCTTATCGTTTTTGCCGTGCAGGAGCTTCCGTACATGGTTATGCCGTTGATTCCGCTTACTTCAAATCCCGTTATGCAAATGCCCACGAACTCGGTATTTTTGGACGTTTGCGAAAAAATACTCGGCAGTCTGTGCGTTGCGGCAACGGTTTTGATCGTGCACAAAGACAGTAAGCTGTTTTCTTTAATCACGAAAAGCGAAAAAGCTTACTTCTCTGCCGCGACGGTGATAATTCTTTTGAACTTCGTCGGTTGGATATTGTATTATTGCGGAATACAGACCGAAGCCGTAATGATATTCTTCATTTTCGCCCTGCCGCCGCTGTACTATCTTTTTATCGGGTTGTGGCGCAAAAACTATTTTCTTGTAATAATCGGCGCACTGTTTTTTACCGTGCATTTATCCAACGCTTTTGTAAACTTACTGTAAAAAAATACACACACTTTTTCGGGTGTGTGTATTTTTATTTCAATCGACTGCCGAAATCTTTATTACTATTTTGATGCGTTTATTTCACCGTAGCCTGCACCCCAATAACAGATAACCTCGCTGTAATACCGAAAATAAGCAAAACCGCCGATCGTATAATAGTCGTAAGTATAGATCGAAGTCACTGCGCAGTCTGCAAAGTCACCGCTCTCGCCGTCGTAATAGACGTTTTGTTCGTCGGCAAAGACGGTAAACGCTTTGCCTATGCCTTTAACTTCCTTATTGAGAACAACCAGCACCGCCCCGCGGAGCTTATACCACTTGCCCTTTTTCCTGCCGCCGAGATCGAGCTTTGCCGTGCCGTCCGCTTTCAGTTCGAGCTTTGCGCCGCCTTTGTATGCCGCGGTCTTATCCTGCTCGATATAAAGCTGTTTTCTCGCGCCGTAGGGGTCGAAAATATCCTCTTTAAGCACCTGCCGACCGCTTCCCTCATAGGTCGCGGTTTTGGCGTTAAACGTTCCGCCCGAATAATCGATCAAGTCCTTGTCGGTTGCCTTTCTTAAGTAGAACAGCCAATCCGAGCCTACGTCGGAAGCGT
>CAZBTB010000283.1:0-2558 GCA_964494605.1 uncultured Lachnospiraceae bacterium | reverse complement strand
GCATTATCCGTCAGCCTGCGAGTTTGACGGAAAACTGTTCGTCATATATACTGTCAATGTAAACGGAAACAGTGAAAGAGGAGCCGTTGTTTCAATTATCGATATAGCGCAAATATAGTTTTATATGACAATAAGTAATATTTAAAAAGCGAAACCCCCGAAAGCGAAACGGTTTTCGGGGGTTTTATATTGTGCGGTTATTTCAGAATAACGTCGTTCATCGAAAATCTGTAGCCGCGGATCTGAGCTTTGGGCGCGTCGTCCACAATGTAGTTTACCACATAAATATCCCTGTCGGGCAAAACGGTAAATCCGGTATAACCGAGGTCGGAAACGGGCGATCGGTCGTAGTCGAGCGGCATTATTCTCGATGCTTGGTTTGCGCGTTCGGTTTGCGCCAAATCTTCGTCGGACATAAACGCCGCAAATACGTTCTGCGTCCACGACCCCAGCCAGCCCTTGCCGCCCTGCATGAATCTGAACGTTATCATAATCGTTTCGCCGTCGACGTAATCGGCAACTGGGCGATGACATGCGGGCAGAGGAGCATTATAAAGTCCCTCGTAGCTTGCGCCGCCGTCATGCGAAAACGTTTTGAATGCGTCTAAGCCTTTGCCTGAGTTTTCGCGTAAGAGCACTACGATTTCGCCGCTTTTCAGCTCGAGCGGAGCGGCTTCGCACAGTAAATAGCGTTTGTCTTGAGCGACTGTTATCGGGTCAGACCAGGTTTTTCCCTTATCGTCGCTGTACCAACCGCGGACGGTGTACAGCCCGTTGTCGTTAGTATGCGCGAGAATGAGTCGCCGTCCCTTGTGCTCGCCGTATTTGAGTTCGGTCAGCTTGGACGGAACGATACCGAAGCAGGGTGTGAGAACGGGCTCGGACCAGGTTTCGCCGTTGTCGTCGCTTTGCCAAACGAATATTTGACCGTTTGAGTCGGCTTTGTTTTTATCGCAGACTATGTACAGCTTGCCGTCGCCGAGAAGCGAAATACGCGCGTTGTTGTAAAAATCGGTGGCGTCGGTGTACTCCGTAAGTGCACGCTTTTCCGACCAATTTTTACCGCAGTCCGTGCTTATCGTGTACATAATGCGCGAATTCGCACGATTGCCGTGGTGGGCGCACTCTGTAAACACGCACACCAAATTTCCGTTTGACGCCGCAGCAACGTCGGGCCACGCTTCGTAAACCGAGTCGTCGCGCGAAACGATAAATTTTTCTATCATGAATAATTGTCTCCTAAGCCGCTTTTATTGTAACGGAAGCAGTGTTGGAAGTTACGGTGTATTCGGTCACGTTAAGCACCGTTTCGCCGTCGATTTGAGCCGCAACGGGTTTGTCAAATCTGACCGTAACGGTGTGCCCGGACAGAATTTTGACCATTTTTGTCTTTTTGATATGCTCGCCCTTGAAAATCTTTGGGAATACCATTAAGGTTTTGAGCTTGCCTTTGCCGTAAAACAGGCAAACCGATACCGTTCCTTCGGGATTGTTTCGGTCCTGCGCGGGAGTGGGAATCATTCCGCCGCCGTAAAATCTGCCGAACATGGTAGGCGCGATCCACGCTTTTCTGAATTCGTATGCTTTGCCGTCCACGATGACGGTTGCGTTACACGGCTTGTAGCCGCCGAGCAGTCCCTTTATCGCAATGGAAGTGTAGTTTACGTCCTTGCCTTGGGCGCGTAGCTTGTCCCCGACCTCGCAGCAATAGCCGTCAATGCCGTAGCCTACGCCGTTAAGGAATTTGCTCGTTTTGCCGTTTATCGTAACGACGGGCAAATTTTTGAGATATTCGTTGATTAAAACGGGAGCGTCGCCCTGCTTTTTGCCTAAGTCGTTCCAAAAATCGTTTCCGTTGCCCGCGGCGTAGTAATACACTTCCGTGTCGAGATTATCGGTGTCTACGTCGTTGATAAAGCGGTTGAGCGTTCCGTCGCCGCCTGCGATAACTACTTTTTCGCCTTTTATTAGCTCATCGAATATTTCGGCAAAGGATGCCTTTTCGGTCACGTCGATAAACTCGAGCGTACTACCCGCAAGATGTTTTTTCAGTGCTTCCGTTACTGTTTCGGTTTTTCCGTCGCCGGAAAGCGGATTGTACAGAATTTTATAATCGGTCATGAAAATTACTTCCTTATGGTAAGATATGACGATTATAACATATTTTTCGACATAAGTAAACTTATATCGGCTGTTTTTCAAGATCCAAAACGGGCGACTCGAGTAACCCGAACGGCTTAAGACAGTAAGTATATGTCCATTCGCTGCCCGTAGTGTACCATGCGTTGGGACCGAGCCAGTCGCGGTTATAAACTGCGTCGTGCACCGGACCGAACGAGTTTGCGCGGTTGCCTAGGACAGTAAGCTCTAGAGTATGCTTGCCCTTGGTAACGGCGTCGATTTTTAAGGTATACGGAGCAAGAACTATATTGCCGATTTCTTTGCCGTCGAGCGTCGCTTTGACGCACGCGCCGCGGTATTTGGGAACAGATAACAGGGCCGAGCAGTCCTCGTCTGCCGTAAATTCGGTTTTGTACGTTACGTTCGCGCCGTAGAAG
>CAZBTB010000282.1:0-2570 GCA_964494605.1 uncultured Lachnospiraceae bacterium | reverse complement strand
GGACGTACGTCGGTCAAGGCGTAAAGGTGCTTAGCGGAAAGACGGACGACGGTTCGGTAAAGGCGGGCAAGCGCGTGCTTTCGGGAGGAAACGACAATGCTTAGAATTGCTTTGCCTAAAGGCAGAATGGGCGACAAGGTTTACGCAATGTTCGAGCGTATCGGCTACGCTTCCGAGGACATTAAAGAGGACAACCGCAAGCTTGTGTTTTACTCGGATAACGGCGAGGTCAGTTATATCCTTGTCAAGCCGTCCGACGTTACGGTGTACGTTGAGCGCGGCGCGGCGGACATAGGCGGAGTTGGCAAGGACGGAATGCTTGAAACCGAGCCCCACGTTTACGAAATTCTCGATCTCAAGATCGGTAAGTGCAGGATTGCCGTTGCGGGCAAAACGGACTTTAAAGACGACGAGGCGTTGCCGCTTAAGGTTGCGACCAAGTATCCGAGAATAACAAAAAAATACTACGACTCGATAGGAAGGCAGATCGACGTCATCAAGCTCAACGGCTCGATTGAGCTAGCGCCCATAGTGGGCATGAGCGACGTTATCGTCGACATCGTGGAGACGGGCGCGACGCTTAAGGAAAACAACCTCGGCGTTCTGACCGAAATAGGCGAGTCGAGCGCGCGGCTTATCGCCAACAAGAGCGCGTATAATCTGGACGGAAATCTTATAAAAGAAATAGCAGCGAAATTGGAGGCGTTATGATAAAGATTTTAAATGCCGACAGCATAAGCCGTGAGGAGATACTCGCGCGCGGCGATAACCTTGACATGAGCAAGGTGGATTCGGTTGTTGCCGAAATTCTGGACAGAGTAAAAAAGGACGGCGACAAAGCGGTCGGGGAATATACGAAAAAGTTCGACGGTTGCGAGCTGACCGAATTAAGGGTATCGGCAGCGGAGCTTGATGAGGCGTATAACGCCGTCGACCCGTACTTTATCGAAACGCTACGGCAGGCGGCGGATAATATCCGCGTATTTCACGAGAAACAAAAGCGTGAGGGTTTTGAGATAGTAAAGCCGGACGGAACGGTGCTGGGACAAAGGATAATGCCCGTACTTCGCGCAGGCGTGTACGTCCCAGGCGGTACGGCGGCGTACCCGTCCACCGTTTTAATGGACGTTATTCCCGCGGTCGTTGCGGGCGTAAAAGAGATAGTCATGGTAACTCCGCCCGACCGTAACGGTAAAATCAAGCCCGAAATTCTGGCGGCGGCGCGCGTAGCCGGCGTTACCGAGATTTACAAGATGGGCGGCGCACAGGCGGTCGCGGCTCTTGCTTACGGAACGGAAAGCGTCAGGCGCGTGGATAAAATCGTAGGACCGGGTAACATTTTCGTCGCGGCGGCGAAAAAAGCGGTTTCGGGTTTTGTAGGCATAGATATGTTTGCAGGACCCAGCGAAATACTGATTATTGCCGACGACAGCGCGAATCCCGAATATCTGGCGGCGGACCTACTCAGCCAAGCCGAGCACGACAAGCTCGCATCGGCAGTGCTTGTGACAACGAGCGAAGAGGTTGCTGAAAAAACCGCCGCGGAAGTCGAGCGTCAACTCGCTCTGTTGCCCCGCGTTGAGATTGCGCGGACGTCGGTTGAAAACAACGGAAAAATAATCATAGTCAAGGACTTAAAGCAAGCGGCGGAAATATCGGACGCGCTCGCACCCGAGCACCTCGAGATTATGACCGCTAACCCCAAAGAGGTTTTGAAGGATATCCGCAATGCGGGCAGTGTGTTTTTGGGGCGTTTCTCGCCCGAGCCTATCGGCGATTATTTCGCGGGCGCGAACCACACTTTGCCCACGTCGGGTACGGCAAGGTTTTCATCCCCGTTGGGCGTCGACGACTTTACAAAGCGCTCGAGCTATATCGAATATTCGGAAGCGGCGTTAAAAGCAAACGGCGAAAGGGTAGCCGACTTTGCCGAGCGCGAAGGACTGTCGGCGCACGCGAGAAGCATAACCGTGAGGTTACGAAAATGAGTGAATTTATCAACGAGAGACTTGACGGGCTTAAACCCTATGTTCCCGGGGAAAGACCGACGAACATAAAAAACCTCGTCAAGCTCAATACAAACGAAAATCCCTTTCCGCCCTCGCCCAAGGCAGTCAAAGCCGGGCGCGCCGCGCTTAACGGGCTTAACCTATACAGCGACCCCGACGCGGCGGAGCTTAAAAAGGCGTTGGGAATAACGTTCGGCGTAAGCGAACAAAACGTGACGGTAAGTAACGGCAGCGACGAAATCTTAGCGTTTTTGTTTGCGGGCTTTCCGAAGGCGTTCTCCCCTCTAAAAACACCGGAACATTAAGAGAACTTGAAGAAGAACGCAGACTTGCTTTTGTTGCCTTCACGCGTGCCGAAAACCTTCTTATCTTAACCGACGCCGAAGGTTTCAACTACGACAACACATTCCGCTTTCCTTCCCGTTTCATTTTCAACATCAAAAAAGAACTTCTCGAATTTAAGACGGAATTGAGCAAAACCCTTATTGAAGAAGCCCTTTGTTACATTAAAAACCACGAAGAAGCTCTTGTTGAAAAAACCGAACCGGCCGATAAGGGCGC
>CAZBTB010000281.1:0-2576 GCA_964494605.1 uncultured Lachnospiraceae bacterium | reverse complement strand
ATAAACGTACTTTTTCTTCATGTCTTCTACTCCTTTTAATTATACTCCCTAATGAATTAATGCCGAAGTTTTGCCGCTCTTTCACGCAAAAAAGCGTACAAAAAAACGCAAAGCCTCAACTTCCACGGAAGATTATACCATATATTGCTATTTCAAGCAAGTGTTTTAACCAAGATATTCCAAAAAAAGCAATCCCCGAACAACAAACGGGCTTTCGTGGATTACTTCTCCTTTTGATATATGTACGAGCGCCCACTCATATAAAAACGCCCGGGCGTAAAGTCCGGGCGTTTTCGTGGGCGTCGGTTATTCGGTTTTAATCAAGGCTTCGGGGTCGACGAGACAGTTGCCTCCCGGCGGCAACCACTTGGTTAACAGCTGTTTGCCGTTATGGATAAATCCGAACACTTCGGGAAATTCCTGGTCGATATTGGTAAGAACGTACTTACGCTTTCCGTCTTTATCCGCAAAGCGCGTAACAAGTCCGCACACGTGGTGGTACGCATAAAAATCCCATTCGGCTTCAACCGTCTTGGTTAGCGGCTCGAAGCCGAGCTGACCTTTGCCTACCGACCACACTCCGTCAAACTCGAATCCCTTAAGCGGCTCGTCGATGCGGTGTTTAAATGAATCGGTAATTTCGGCAATATCGTAGTAATGCGGTTTTTTGCGTCCCTTAAGCGAAACGGGATATCCCCAGAACGAATCGGTGTACGAGTACTGATAAACGGTAAACCACTGCACGCAATCCATTCCGCACGCAAACGCGGTGTTTATCTGCCAGCGTATAGCCGTTTCGGTCAAATCGGCGTAGTTCCAATGCCCCGTGGAAAGGAGCGAAACCCACGCTTTTTTACCCGACTTTTTTGCAAGCGCGCGGAACTGCAAGAGGTTCAGAAAATAATTGTCGATACCCAGCTGCCGGAAATTAAGCTCGGTTTCCACGGCGAATTGGCTGTAACGGTCGTACGAGACTATTCCGAGCTTTTCGGACATGCGCTCAACGCCCGCATAATAATCCTCTACCGTACCGAATCCGAACTGATCCGCCAATTTGTTTGTGCTTTTGCACGGGTAAAAGTTGACGAACGGCTCTTTTTCGGACAGTTCTCTTATAACGGAAACGGCTTCTTTAAAAATCTCCTCGTTTTTCTTGGGCGGCTCGTCGCCTACGTACCAACCGAAAACCGCGGGGTGCGAACCGAATTCCTTTTCGGCTTCGGAAACGGCTTTGCGGTACTCCTCCATGCCTTTGTCCCTAAGCGTGGTAAAGTGCGTGCGACTGTCGTTTATTATTACTTTAATCCCCGCCTTTTCGCACTCGTCGAGCAGCTCGCGCGTAAATGCGTGATGCTTAGGGTCAGCGTTACAGAAGAAGCTGAAAGCTATTGTTATGCCCAATTCCTTCCATTCTTTAACGGCGTCTGCGGCAGTGCCGTAATAGGTTGACGGCGTGCCGTAATTCCAAAATGAAAAATCCATAAATACTTTTCCTGACCTTTATACGTTATGCTTTTACAAACTTGATATAGTCGAAATAAATTACCGCGTAGTGCGTGGAAACAACGTCGAGAAGATAGGTTTTGCTTCCCCAAGCATTTTCGCCGTTTACGAATATATCCGCCCAATCTCTGTCCTTAAATGTGACGGTAATCCACTTTCCGGTTTCCAAGTTTTTTCCGTCGACGCAATTGTTAGTGCCGTCCCATTCGGGTCTTATATTGTTAAACGTCTCGCCTTTGTGTTCCGCATTCACGTACTCGATGTAAATGCGCATTTCGAGCGCGTTATACGTAACGCCGTTTGCATTCGCGGCGGCAACGTCCGCTTTAGTCGTACGCGAAGTAAGATTCAGATACAGCCATAAAGTACTATTCGTATCTTTGGTTGTAATATAGCCGTAAAAGCCCTTGCCGCCCTTAGGCAGCTCGCCGCCCACCGCGTCGCACGTAAAGCCCTGCTTCGGGAGGACGGTGTTACCTTCCTTAAACGTAAAATCGCTGTACGGGTCGTTGAAGAACTCGATTTCGCCCGCAGTCGAATCGGCATGGATCCGAACCGTCGACGAATAACCCATTCCGGCATATCCGGCATAATCCGTACCCGCCTTGCCGTATTTGTTGTTGAGCACGGCAAAAATAATATGGTCGCCGCCGCGGAAGGTATAGCCGGGTACCAGTCTTTCGGTCTTTTGGTTATAAAAATCCGAAGTACCAATGCCGCGGAACGAAACGAACAAATCGTAATCGACGTTAGCCGTGACATCCGTCTCTCCGTCCTTAACGGTTACGGTTACGTCGCCGTCGCTATACGTATCGCCCGCCTTAAACGCCTTTATATTACTCAATGTAACGTCTGCGGTTTTTACGAGCCTTACGTAGTCGATATAGACGTACGCGGGATATGTGGGGCTGTTGTAATCGGGGGAATTGGCTACCCCGAAAACTCCGGCGGAATCCGTCCATAAACCGTCTTTCAGATTATTGAGTATGTCGCCGGACGAGCACGTAAGCGTAATCCACTGATCGGCAGGGTAAATATTGTCTATATTTCCGTCGGGTTTATAGTCGCCATAC
>CAZBTB010000280.1:0-2614 GCA_964494605.1 uncultured Lachnospiraceae bacterium | reverse complement strand
AGAATAAATTTCTTCTTGCGCTTGATTTCGCCGAGCAGGTACGTATACGGCTCGAACTCGGGCATTTCGATAACCGCATCGAGATATTCGTCGCTCTGACGGCTGAGTTCCGACGTGATAAACGAGGTTGCCGCCGAGTACGCCGTTGCCGCTCCCTCTATCCGGTCGCACATCGCAACGTACTTAGCAACCGCCGCATTCGCGTCGCGGCGCATTCGCGCATAGCAGTAAAGGCGCGAAAGCTTGATTTCCGTGGCGTCGCTGTACTTTAAGCAACCTAAAAGCGTGCGGCTGTTACTCAGCTTGCCCTTATATAAGCTCGCTTTTTTTGTGTCCGTCACAAACTCCTTAAACTCCTTTTCCCAGAGTTCGTCGGTGGCAAATATATCCTCCAGACTCCACTTATACTCTTGTTTTACTTCACTACGTTTCATTGTAAACTCCTTTATGAAATCAGTTCTTTAAGCTGTGTATGGGTGCGGGTATCCTGCCGCCGCGTGCGATAAACGCTTCGGCGCTGTCGCCGCGAACGGGCATTACGGGCGCAGTTCCCAACAGTCCGCCGAAGGAAACCTCGTCGCCCACCGACTTACCGTAAACGGGTATAACCCTTACCGCGGTTGTCTTGTTGTTGACCATGCCTATCGCGCACTCGTCGGCAATAATTGCGCTTATCGTAGACGCAGGCGTATCGCCGGGGACGGCAATCATGTCCAAGCCCACCGAGCAAACGCACGTCATCGCCTCCAGCTTTTCAAGCGACAAACTGCCGCGGCGTACCGCGTTTATCATTCCTATGTCCTCGGATACGGGAATAAACGCTCCCGACAGTCCGCCCACAGAGCTCGACGCCATCAGTCCGCCTTTTTTGACCGCGTCGTTTAATAACGCCAGGCACGCCGTCGTTCCGTGTGCGCCTACCGAGCTTAAGCCCATTTCCTCGAGGATATGCGCCACCGAGTCGCCTACTTTAGGCGTGGGGGCAAGCGACAGGTCGACAATGCCGAACTGCGCGTTAAGACGCTTGCTTGCTTCCTGCGCCACGAGCTGACCTACGCGCGTGATCTTAAACGCCGTCTTTTTGATAATCTCCGCAATTTCGTTAAGGCTTGCGCCCTTTGCCTTGGATATAGCGTACTGCACGACGCCGGGGCCCGAAACACCCACGTTAACGACCGCGTCGCCCTCACCTACGCCGTTAAACGCTCCCGCCATAAACGGATTGTCCTCTACGGCATTACAGAACACAACAAACTTTGCGCAGCCTATAGAACCGTTATCACGGGTAAGGTAACTGAGCGACTTTATCTTTTCGCCCAAAATCCTGACCGCGTCCATATTGATGCCGCTTTTGCTGCTGCCCACGTTTACCGACGAGCACACCTTTTCGGTAATGCTCAACGCCTCGGGAATTGTTTCGAGAAACTCAAGCTCGAAAGGAGTTGCGCTCTTGTTCATGAGCGCGCCGTAACCGCCGATAAAGTCGATACCTATCTCCTTTGCCGCCTTATCCATAGCTTTTGCGATCTCGACGTATCCGCCGCTCGCCGCGCCGATAAGGCTTACGGGCGTAACCGACACTCGTTTGTTGACAATGGGAACGCCGTACTCGGCCGCAATCTCGTCGCCCGTCTTAACTAGGTCTTTAGCACGCGAGTAAATCTTCTCGTAAACCCTGTTCGCCGTCTCTTCCTTGCTTTTCGATATACAGTCAAACAACGACAGCGCCATCGTAATGGTACGCACGTCGAGGTTCTGATTGTCTATCATCTGTATGGTTTCGAAAATTTCGTTCTTGTTTAACATGGCTTAAATCCTGTGCATGGCGTTGAAAATATCTTCGTGCTGAATCCTTATGCTTACGCCCACGCTTTCTCCCAGCTTATTAAGGCTTTCGGAAACATCGGTGAAACTAGCGGAAGATACGTCCACCATCATCATCATTACGAAATAGTCCTGCATAATCGTCTGCGATATATCCTCGACGTTGACGTTCATGTCGCTTAACGCCGCCGAAACCTTGGCGATAATACCTACCTTGTCCTTATCTATTACGGTTACTATTGCTTTCATTGCTCTTCCTCTTCGTTCAGTTTGTCGAATACTTCGTCCATATTCAGCTCGTACGCTATAAGAATGTTTGCGTGCGTAATAAACTTTATTTCGTCGCCCGGCTTAAACTCGGGCAGACTGTGCGTGCGCTCGACAAGTATCTTGCGCTCGGTAATGTCGCCGCGCTTTAAGGGCGGACAGTCCAGCCACAATCCGTAAAAGAATACTCCGTCCTTTTCGGAAATTTCGGGATCTATCGAAATGAACCTGCCGTGACAGCGCTCCTTCAGCCCGTCGCGGAACCCGTCGAGCATCTTGCAGTAGCGGCGCGTCAGCTTGTACTTTATATTAAAGAAAAACAGCGAGCCGCCGCCGAACAGACACCCCAGGATTATGGACGTAATCATAAACGGATAGTAAAACGTGCGGTCACGGTCACGGTAAATCATTACGCAGTTGATCGTAATCATTACGGCAACGGCAACCACAAACACCGCTAACGCTATGAACCAAAGCGTAAGCAGACGTTTTTTCTCGGCATAAGCCTCTTCCTTGCACAGAT
>CAZBTB010000279.1:0-2617 GCA_964494605.1 uncultured Lachnospiraceae bacterium | reverse complement strand
CATGAGCGTGGGATAAAGCTCCAACGGGTTAATGCAGTCGTACTCGATAGCATAAGCGTCGCGCATTATTTCCACGTTTTCGAAGCCCCTTATGCTCCTGTATATATCGAGCTGAACAAACGCGGGCAAGCTCGTGGAAATACCCTGAACGTACATTTCTTCAGTCCCTTCGCCTTCGGGTTCGAGGAAAAACTGGTGGCGCTCCTTATCGGCAAAGCGCACGATTTTATCCTCAATAGACGGGCAGTATCTCGCGCCCGTACCGTGTATAAGTCCCGCGTACTTGGGCGCAAGGTCGATGTTATTACGAATTATCTCATGCGTTTTTTCGTTGGTGTACCCGAGGTAACAACAGCGTTTTTTTGCGTTTACTCCGCTCGACATAGCCGAAAAGCTGTAAATATCATCTTCGCCTTCCTGGACTTCGAGTGCATTTAGCTCCACGCTCGAGCGTTTGATTCTTGCGGGCGTACCCGTCTTAAACCGCCTTACCTCTATGCCGTTTTTAATAAGACTGTCGCTCAAATGGTTTGCGCGGTTAAAGCACACAGGACCTTTGTTTTCGATCACGTCGCCCACGATAATGGTAGACTTTAAATACACTCCGCACGCAAGCACGACGACGGGCGCGTAGTACTCGAGCTTGTAAACGGTTTTAACGCCCTTGATCTCATTATCCTCGACAATAAGCTCGCTGACTTCGCCCTGCCTTAAGTGAATGTTAGGCTCGTTTTCGAGCGCAGACTTCATATAATTGTGATACGCGTACTTATCCACCTGAGCGCGCAACGAATGAACAGCCGCACCCTTTGAACGGTTGAGCATTCGCAGCTGCGTGAGCGTAGCATCCGCCGCAACGCCCATCTCGCCGCCCAACGCGTCCACCTCGCGCACAAGGTGTCCTTTAGCCGTGCCGCCGATACTCGGGTTGCACGCCAAATATCCGACGTTATCCAACGTTATGGACAGCACAACGGTCTTAAGTCCCAAACGGGAAAGAGCAAGCCCCGCCTCCACTCCGGCGTGACCTGCTCCGACCACTATAGCATCGTAATAAAATTTATTGTTCATTATTAAGATCTGACATCAGCCCATTTATTACCGATTGATTTATCTTTCGAACCAAAATCACGCATTGTTCCGCAACGCGATAAAGTCTTAGCTGAAGGAAACAGCATATCAATATACATTGCCTTCCACTCTTCGCTGTCACTTTCAAATGCATCATCTGCCGTATATTCCGCATGAAGTTCATCATAAGCTGCGGAAACAGGACTGATTGCACCCGCATACTCACTACTGCGAAGCGCATTTTCCTTTTGACAAATAAACTCAAGGAAGTACTGCGCCGCCTCGACGTTTTTGGCGTACTTACTTATAACAAACATATCAATGTAAATATTTCCGCCTTCTTTAGGCACAGAATACCATATATTACGATTACCGGTATGCATATTTCCATCCTCATCCTCGTAATCGTTCATGACATATCCTGCGTCGCAAGACCACATAAGTGCCACCTCAACGTTAGTATTGTTGCCTGCCATATCGAATTTTAAGCTTTCGCCGCCCCAAATTGCAGAATAATTCTTCATTTCGTTAAGTGTTGCGATTGCCCCGTCAATAGCCGAATCCGAAAAATCCTCGAAAATTTCTTGAATCTTTGCTTTATACGAATCGCCATATACGGTAAACCCATTCGACAGTGTACTCAATTCTTCACGCTTATTCCAAATCGCGGCAGATGAAATTGCCTCTCGCAATGAGCCTTTATTTGCGCTTTTACCACTATATTCGTTTGTAAAAATTGCCGACCAACTGTCAATATGTTTGTTTGTTTTTGAATAATCATACATTATGCCGAACGTACCATACATATACGGTACAGCATATTCAAGCGTAGGATCGGAAACTCTGGTAAGTTCAACATATTCGTCGCGAATCACTTCTTCGACATTTACCCGCTCAACTTTAAGCAATAAATTCTTTTTGATTAGTTGTTCAACCGCATAATCGGACGGAAGCAACAAATCATAATCTGCTTCATCTTTTTCCACAGCTGTCAGTATTTGTTCGACAGTATCGAACGTCGAAGGGGTCACGACCTCCACCTTTTTGCCCGTTTGCTCGGTGTACCAGGTTTCGAAATCACGCAACACTTCGTCATCAATGTACTCGCCGGGGACGTACATTTTGAGTTGCTCTTCACGGTTGGCACAACCTGTGAACATAAAACAGGAAAGCACAAGCGCAAAAGCCAACACCATAGACATAAACTTTTTCATTTTTTGTTCTCCTTTATGATTTATTTATTGAGCTTTTTTTGTTTATTGCGTTTTATAATGTTGAAAATTATAAGCACAAGCAGGACCGTTACGAAAAGTATGGTACTGAGCGCCCGAATCGCGGGGTCGAGGTCGCGCCTTAAGCTTGCGTAAACGTAGGTCGACACGGTGTTTACGCCGTTGGTGCCCTTGTTAAGGTTTGTAACGACGAAATCGTCCAGCGACAGCGTAAATGCAAGCGCGAAACCCGAAATCATACTGCCGACAAGCTGCGGCATGATTACGGTAAACAAGCTTCGTAGCTGTCCTGCACCGAGGTCAAGTCACGCTTC
>CAZBTB010000278.1:0-2624 GCA_964494605.1 uncultured Lachnospiraceae bacterium | reverse complement strand
CTGACCGTTATAAATATTCTGATACATTCTGCCTACGTAACGCTCGTCGTCGAAACGCGCAAGCACGCCGTCTTCGAGCTCGGGCAGAAAGCGGTCTGTATAGTTTATTTCGTCGATAAACAGATTGAGTCCTCTGTCCGCACGTGCAACCAGAATAAAGCTTTCGAAGTTTTTGCCGTAACCGTAATTGATGGGGTCGATTTCGATTTCCGTCCATGTACCGCACTTAAGCATATATGCAGCGCTCATCGGGTCGCCGTTGGAGGCTAAAAGCTTAACGTAATCCACGTCGCGGTCGGCACAGAGACGAACATTGATCTTGCCCGCGCGGCGCACCGCAAAATCCTCGTAAAGCATGAATCCTATGCTTACGTCACCGTAATTTTTATCAGACGACAGCTTAAGCACACCGTTATCGGACTTTTCGTCCGTTATCTTCGGATAACCTTCTTTTACGACCGATGCCGCAAAATTATCGCTGTTTTCGGGCTCGTAAACCAGGTTTATGTACTCGCGTTCGTCAAAATCAAACAGTACTTTGTCAGCTTTGTTATCATCGGTAAAACGCTCGCGCGCCGCAATAAGAACAGACGTTTCGCCCACGTTGCCGTATTTGTCCGTCGCCGTAACCTTGACTTTATAAATATCATTCTCGGCAACCCATTTGTTTTCTCCGTCGAGAGTAACGGCGCTGCCGTCCGAACGCGTAACTGCCGCCTCGGTCGATTGAATACCGCTCAGGTCCGTTGCGCTGAATTCGGGAACGGATAACACGTCGCCCACGTTTGCGTTTTTGGACGTCGCGGTAAACGCCACGACGGGCGCGGTAGTATCGACGCACTTAATCGTAATTTTTTGTTTCTTTCCGTCCACGTCGTATTCCGCGGTATAATCGCCCACCGCGGGACGGAACGATCCGAACTGCGTTTTTATCTCCTTCCCCGTGCCGTCGGTTACCGTCACCTTGTATTCGGTTTCGAGCTTAGGCAAATTGAACGTCGACCCGAGCTCGACCTCGTATTCGGTCTTATCGAGTTTTCCCGCTCCGCCCGAACACGCGGCGGCAAACAAGCTTACGGACAACGTAAGAAAAAATACCAATAACTTTTTCATGATTTCCTCCTTATAACATTATTAAGCCGGCAACTCTGAGCATATCCTGCCAATTCTTACGGTTTTCTTTTATATAATAGTCGTTGTACGCTTTTTCGGGCGTTCCGAAATCTCCCGCACCCGAAAAGAATCCCTCGGGCGTTTTCCGTGAAATATAAAATCCGTAGCGCGAATAAGGCAGAATTTTTGCGTGGGACGTGTTTAAGATATTGGCGACGTCCTTGTCGAATCTCGATAAAAACGCCTCGTTCCCCTCCGTTACTTTAACGTAACACGGACTGAAGCCGTGCGTTACCGTGCTGTAAATCTCGCCTGCATAGTCCGAACACATAAACGTCAGAAACTTTTTTGCAAGCTCGGGATTTTGTGAGTTTACGGGTATAAACGCATGCGCCTGGTCCTTTATAAACGCCACGTTTCTCGCCTCGCGTATTCTTTCGACGTCCGCCGCGGATACCGTAAGACTGCCTACCGTCGTAGGCGCCGTATTCGTTTTTCCGTCCACGTAATCGATAACCGCGATAAGCGCGGCATCATACTCGGCTTTCTTTGCCGCGTCAAGCTTGTTATACTCGGTCTCCTCATTGTAATACGACAGCTTTTCGCTGAGCGAGCTTATAACCGGAACACGCATAAAGCCTATGTCCTGAAGCTTATACTCGAAATCCTCCAAATTTTCCTCGTATAGCCAACTGCCGTTGGGCGTAAACGCTACGAGCTTGGTATCGTTTGCGTACGGCACGCCCGCAAACGCCGCCTGAGATTCGGCAAACTGCATACTCGTGCAGTACTGGTGCGAATATCCGTTGCTCGATCGGATATAGTTATACTCGACTTCGTAGGCTCTGAGTAGGCCCTTCATATCGAGAAGCGCGCCTGTTTTATCCAAAACGTATTCCCCGCTCTCCTCGTCGTAAACCCTCGCACCTCTGGCATTGTTAAATGCGTCGCTGCCGTCGTACTGCGCCATCCAAACCTCTTCGGGCATGCCCCAGTAAAATGCGTTTTCCTTAGTGCACCATGTAAAAGCGTAAGCGCCCGCATTTCTGATTCTTTCGCATAACGCGTCCAATTCCGTAGTCGTACGCGGCAGACTCCAATCCGAGCCGAAAAGCGTATTAAGCGTGGTGGCATTATACGCAAAACCGCCGAGCTCGGTAATGAACGGCATCGAATAATAATGGTCGTTAAACTTGTACGCGTCGCGGTACTCCGGAATAATCTTATCGGAAACAGACTGCGTTTCGCCCTCTACCGTCGAGCTCCAAACGTCGTCGATCTGCATAAATTTGCCGCGGCGCATGGTCTTCCACGTGCTGTCCACACCCGCAAACAAACACAAATCGTCGAGCTGATAGTCGTTATCGAGCTGAGTAAGCAGATTGGACGCAATAATCGTGGGCGTTACTTTTACGTCCACGTCGTAAAGCTCCTCGAACTCATCCACGATAGCGCTCAGCCAATTCGTGCCGAAGCCGAGGTTGGACACGGTTATCGTAAGAGTTTCGCTG
>CAZBTB010000277.1:0-2631 GCA_964494605.1 uncultured Lachnospiraceae bacterium | reverse complement strand
TTACCAGTTTTATCCTGCCGCCGACGATAACGTCGGTGACCTTTCCCTTGACTTTCAAGCCGTTGAAGGGCGTGTTCTTGCCCTTGGAAACAAACTTAGAGCTGTCTATGATATACTCGCGGTCGAGGTCGACAAGCGTCAGGTTTGCCTTTTCGCCCTCGCGAAGTCTGCCCTCTAATCCCAAAATCTCGCGCGGAGTCACGCTCATCAGCTTATTGAGTTTGACTAAGTCGATAAGTCCCGACTTTACAAGCACCGAATAGCTTATGGCAAAAGCCGTCTCGAGTCCGCTTATTCCGAACGCTGCCGAATTGTAATCGGTGTTCTTGTCTGCGGCGGAGTGAGGCGCGTGATCGGTGGCGATAACGTCGATCGTGCCGTCCATTATGCCCTCGATAATCGCCGCGCGGTCGTCCTCGTCGCGAACGGGCGGATTGACCTTGGTCGCCGTATCGAAATCGGTTATACATTCGTCGCTTAAAGCAAAGTAGTGCGGGCAAGTTTCCGCCGTAACCTTAACGCCCTTTTTCTTGAAAAATCTTATTAGCTCCACCGAGCCGCGCGTAGACACGTGGCAAAGGTGAATCTTGGTTTTTAACGTTTCGGCTAAAATCATTTCGCGCGCTATGCCCGCTTCTTCGGCGGCACGCGTTATACCTTTAAGTCCCAAAACCGCGCTGTTTATTCCCTCGTTGGCTACGCCGCCGTCGCTTAAGGACTTGTCCTCGCTGTGGCTTAACACGGGCAGGTCCAAGCTGTCGGCATACTCTAAGGCAAGCCGCATGACTCTGCCGTCGGACACGGGATTGCCGTCGTCGCTGACAGCAACAATGCCCGCCTTTTTGAGTACGCCCATTTCTGCAAGCTCCGAGCCTAAAGAGCCTTTGGTTATCGCGCCTATCGGGTGAACGGAAGCAAACCCTTCCTTTTCGGCATGATTAAGAATATATTCGGTTACAAGCTTACTGTCGTTGACGGGGTTGGTGTTGGGCATACAGGCTACGTCGGTAAAACCACCCTTGACCGCCGCACGCACACCCGAAGCAATCGTCTCTTTGCCCTCGTACCCCGGTTCTCTCAAATGCGTGTGCATGTCGCAGAAACCGTACATTAAAAATTTGCCCGTTCCGTCGATAATCTCGTCCGCACCGCGGTCGACACGCCCGATCTTGGTTATTATTCCGTCTTTTACAAAGACGTCTGCCTCTTTTAAGTTGTCGCGAACTATCGTCGCGTTTTTAATCAAAACGGTTGACATTTTACAGCTCCTCCCCGATAAGGCTCAAGACCGCCATTCTTACCGCCACCCCGTTAGTCACTTGGTCGAGAATAACACTCTTCTCGCCGTCAAGTACCGCCGCAGTGATTTCCACGCCGCGGTTTACGGGACCCGGGTGCATAACCACTGCATTGGGTTTTGCGTAAGTCAGAAGCTCGTCCGAAATGCCGTACAGCGTGTTGTATTCTTTAAGCGAGGGGAACAGTCCCGTTTTCTGCCGCTCGAGCTGAATCCTGAGACCCATTACAACGTCCGCGTCCGTTACCGCCTCTACGGGCTTGTCCGTCACGCGGCAGAAGGCTTCGAATCCCGTCGGCAACAGCGTTTTGGGGCCGCAAAGCGTAACCTCCGCGCCCAAAGCGTTAAGTCCCCAAAGATTGCTTCTCACCACTCTCGAGTGCTTGACGTCGCCCATAATCGTTACTTTAAGTCCCCTGAAATCTCCGAAGACCTCGCGCATGGTCATAAAGTCAAGCAGCGCCTGCGTGGGGTGCTCGTGCGAGCCGTCGCCAGCGTTTACCACACGCGCCTTAATGTTTTTCGACAAAAATAAAGGCGCTCCGCTGATCGAATGACGAATGACGATAATGTCGGAACGCAACGCGTCCAATGTCTGTCCCGTATCGATGAGCGATTCGCCCTTGTTAACGCTCGACGTAGCAATGTCAAGCGAGTTTACGTCCGCGCCGACGAGCCTGGCCGCAAGCTCGAAGCTGGTCTTGGTGCGGGTACTGTTTTCGTAAAATAAAGTGGTAACGCGCTTGCCCTTCAAATCAAAACGCTGACCGCGGGAAAGAATTACTCCTTTCATTACTTCCGCACGGTCGAGAATGTCGATTATCTCCTCGCGCGCCAATCCCTTTATGCCTGTCAAATTCTTCAAACTCCGTCCTCCGTTTTTTGAAAAAAAGCCGCCCATACAGGGCAGCTTATCTACGGTTTGGGTACTGCCCAAAAACCTTAAATAATCATATCATATTCGTGCCGAAAAGTAAAGCGTTTTAGCCCGCCCATGGCAAGATAATTTTTTATCCGCAATCCCGAAAACTTTTAAAAACTATCGACAAGCACGAGCAAGCTAAAACATAAAAGCTCTCGGACGCTTTCCGAGAGCTTTTGCCCTTCACAAAGACAGACTATTTCAGAATTTCTTTCAAAGTCTCAAAAAGCTTATCTATGTCTATCGGTTTAGCGGTAAACCCGTTCATGCCCGCATCCAGCGCCTGTTTCTTATCCTCTTCGAAAGCGTTTGCCGTCATCGCTACAATGGGAGTCGCCGCTTTTACGGGGTCGTCAAGCGCACGAATGGCTTTCGTCGCCTCGTAGCCGTTCATGATCGGCATTTGTACGTC
>CAZBTB010000276.1:0-2631 GCA_964494605.1 uncultured Lachnospiraceae bacterium | reverse complement strand
TAGCCCCTACGAACAGTAACTCTCGAAACGGGTTTCTGTCGTGGGGGCTTTTTCTGTCGGCAAAATCCCGATAAGAGACGGGTTTTAATGCAGAAAAGCAGAACCGAAAGAAATTCGTTTCTATACGGTTCTGTGGATTACACAACATTCAAGGAGTTAAATTTATGAAAACAATTACTTATAATTTTGCCGACGGGGAGATAAGCGCCGTCGACGTGAGCGACGAATTTTATTCGGTTTATCGGGATTTGGAAAAGACGGACGAACTGTCCGACCGTAAGTACTCCCGCCGAACTCAATCATTGGAGCGCTCGGTAGAAAACGGTTGGGACGTGGCAGATCCCGACGCCGACGTTGCGGTAATCTTCGAGAAAAAAGAAAACGACAGTAAGTTATACGAGGCGGTTTTTGCGCTCCCGCCCGAGCAGCAAACGCTTATAAAAACGGTTTTTTTCCATCGGATACCGCAACAGTATATAGCCACGCAAGAGGGCGTGTCGAGATTTGCAATCAACAAAAGATTGACGAGAATTTTGCGAAAATTAAAAAAAGTTTTGAGTCAGACCGTCCACAACGGCGATTTCCGAGGCTATTAAGTGAAAGGGTTAGTTATTCGTCCACTCGGGAAATGAGATGAAACGATATAACCGGCAACATTACGTAAAGGAGAAAATCGAACGGAAATGAGCGAACAAATAATAGAACTCATAACTCGGTACGGGTTGGAAACGGTTTGTCTGGCGCTTTTAATAAACGCACTTACCGCCGTAATAAAATTGCCCGTAAAGGTTTTGGCGGGAAAAACGAAAAACAGCGATAGAATAACAAGATTCATTGTCTTTTTACCGTTTATAATCGGGCTTGCATTGACTTTTGCGTATTCGAAATGGATATTGGGAAGTTCTTCGCCCGGCAATGAGTTTGTGACGTTGTGGCTGACGTCGAGCAGTCTGAGCTTAACGATTTACGCCGTGTTTGAAAAACTCGCGCCGCCGAAAAACAGAAAGGAGGGAGACAAAGCAGATGAGAACGCCGAGATGGAGAAAGAGGTTGCTGTTACGCAGACGGAAACCGAGCACAGAGAAAAAATAATATTGAGCGGAAAAAATCGTAATAGGTAGAAATACCTTTAAGATAAAAAACAAAAAAGGAGAAAAGTATTATGGGAACGATTAAGATCAAAGAACAGACGGAAAAGTTCGTAAGCGCGGCTGAAACGGAAATGCCGAAAAACGCCGCTATGGAAGAGGTATCGGCACAAACGCAAGCCGACGTTGCGGAAGAAGTAACGTTACAGCCGCAAGACAACGTTGTCGAAGAGGCGCCCGCGCAGGCACCGGACAATCTGTACGAGGATTGTGCCGTGCGTTACGAAGACCGTGCGCAAGCCGACGCAAATTCACGACTGTACTATCTGAATAACGGAACGGCCAAAAGCGTAATCAGCGCAGTCCCCGTCAATTTTTACGACGAGGAAGAGAAGGCGTGGAAACCGATAGACAATACGTTTGTGGAAACGGAAACTGCGTACGAAACCAAGAGCGGCGCATTTAAAACCGAAATTTCGAAAGCGGACGTGAATAAGCGCGTTAAGATAAGCAACAAGAACAAAGAAGTTTCGTGGACGTATCTCGGGAAACAGAATTCCGCTAAGCCTTTAGCAATGTCGAAAGCAGCGCCTAAAAAGACTGTTCTGAATGTTAAAGAAAGTGAAATTAAGCATGGACGTAAAGCTGCAAGCCGTGCGGTGTACGAGAATATCGAGGCGGAAACCGATCTCGAGTATTGTTTGCAGGGCAACAGGCTAAAAGAAAATATTATAGTCAAGGAAAAGAGCGACGACTACCGCTATCTCTTTGCGCTCGATACAAAAGGGCTAAAATTGCGTCTTTCGGAGGACGGCACGCAAATAGAGCTTTATTCGGATGAAAAGACGGAATTCAAAATCCCCGCTCCGTATATGTTCGACGCAAACGGCGTAAAGAGCGACGCCGTGTATTACGAGCTCGACCCGAGCGCAAACGGAGCTTATACTTTTGCTGTGGTTGCCGACGCGGAATGGATTAACGCGGAGGACAGAGCAATGCCCGTTACCATAGACCCGCAAGTAGTTCTGACCGAAACCGAAGTTATAACGCACCAGGTACAGTACCGCGAAATATTATCAAATTCCGCTTCGGGTATAGTGTATACGGATTGGACTGACGTAAGCGAACCGGATATAAAAATATCGCGTACGGAGAGCGAGGAATACAGAACTCTGCTTACGATAAAACGAAGCGCGTTACGTTTTCTAAATAACAGAGTAAGCAGTGTAAAGCTGTATTTAACAAACAAGTCTTCCACATACGTCAATTTGTTTGTGGATAAGGTTTATACTTATTATGATCCGGCTGTAAATTACATGCTTCAAATAGATTTAACATCTCGGTTTGAAGATTCGAACAACGATATCACTTTGGTGCTTGAGGCAGCGGATAACAGTGAACATGTGTTTTGTATGACGGAAATTCCTCCGATGCTCGAAGTGGAATATCTGACCAATGAAGACATCAAACCGTGCACGCGTGAGTTCGCTCTAGTCGACAAAGCCACGGGTATTTTCGACGTGCCTACAGGCGAGCTGAGCAC
>CAZBTB010000275.1:0-2635 GCA_964494605.1 uncultured Lachnospiraceae bacterium | reverse complement strand
GCCGAGGCACGCTTATGTAGAACTCGTAAAAGCCCTCGCCGTACAGCTCGTGGGAGTACTTCGGTTCGCTCGCCACTTCGCCCATTAAAAACACCTTGTTGTTTTTCAAAAAATTTTCGTTCATGCTCTTCTATCCTTCTATACGTATTTGTTTTCCCGTGTGGTCGATCGAGTAGTTATCGCGGTAGATAAGCTCGCCGATTGTCACGAAAGAATAACCTTTGTTTTTTAGTCCCTCGATAATGAGAGGGAGTGCCTCGACGGTGTGTTCTCCGTCGTTGTGCATTAAAATTATGCTGCCGGGATTGACCTTATTGAGCACTCTGCCCGCCATTTCGGACGCTTTAAGTCCCTTCCAGTCGAGCGAGTCCACGTCCCACTGAATAGTAAACAGTCCCATTTCTTCGGCGGTCTCGATAAGAGTGTCGTTGTAGTCGCCGAACGGTGCTCGGAACAAGTCGGGCTTTTTTCCCGTAACGTTCTCGATAATTTTCGAGGAAGTTTCGAGCTCGAGCGTTATCTGGCTTTTACTTAGCTTACTCATGTGCGGGTGCGTATTGGAATGCGTCCCGATCTCGAACCGACCGCTGTCCGACAGTTTTTTAAGCGTATCGGAGTATTTCTCCGCCCAGAAACCGACGGCAAAGAAATTGGCTTTGATATCGTAACGCTCGACCGCTTCCAAGATGGAAAGCGTTTTGTCCGCGCCCCAGCTTGCGTCGAAAGATATCGCGACCTTTTTTTCGTCGCATCCCACCGAATAAATGGGAAGCTTGCGCGTCGTTTTGCCTGCGTAAACCGTATATGCGCCCGTTAAGCCCACAGCAACAAGACAACCGATAAGGAGCGTTACCGCGACTACCGCCGCCAAAACACGTTTTTTCCTAAGCGTTACGAATCTCATGCCCGAATACTCTCCGATTATAACATTTGCGCCGCGCGTTATTTTGGGGGATTTTGCCGAATTTCGACTTGTTTTGTCAGCTCTCCCTGCCCAAACCCCACACTGCGGCTATACTTATTGCTATTCGGCTGATTCGCATAATAGAACAAAAAAAGCCGAGGATTGCCCCGGCTTTATAACTAATTATATTAAATTCAGCTAAACTGTCATATCGACTCTGTTTTCATACGCTTTTTTTGCAACGGCGAAGTATTCTTTGAAGCTTGTTACCGTTGCGCCTGTATCCACGCCGCCGAGCTCAAACGAGCCGCTGTCCGTCTTTTTTGCGTTTTCGGGATCGAAATCGGTGCCTTTTGCCTTGATAAAGTCTTCGATAGCCTTTATATTGGCTTTATAGCCTTTACCGTGACCGCCCGCCGGCCAATAGCCGTTTTCGGACTTAAAGAAACGCTTACTTTTTTCTGTGGTCTGCCCCTCGGCAAGAGGCGAATACGTCACCGTATATTTATCCAGGTCAGATTTTAAAAGGTGGAAATCGCCTGCTTTCATGCGCTGCCAGTAAAATTTTGCGTTTTCCTGTTCTTCTATCCACTTCGCAAATTGGGTTCCGTCGGCAAGAGAATATTTGCCCTCGGTGTCGCAAGTAAAGATTTTATCGCCGATTTGCACTTTTTTTGCGTAATTTACCGCGGTTTCGCCCTCGACAACCGTCTGCCAATCCTCATCGGCAACGTCGCCGCTCGCTATCTCGCTCTTTCTCGCCCAATCTTTAATCAGTCCCACTTCGTCCATTTCTACGCTGTCGATTTCGCTACCGGTGGTTTCGATTTTAACGCCGCACAGCGACGAACCGTTGTATACCAGCCCGTAGCCGTAGCCTATTCTTTTCTCCTTGCCGCCGTTGTCGCAGGCTAACGCCCCGAGCGTAAACATACAACACAATGCGGAAATCAAGCAAATTTTTGCGAATTTTTTCATGTTTTTCTCCTTATAATCCGATTTTGTATTGATATTATTTCCCTTGGGCTTCCAATTTATTCCATTAAAAAACCGCCCGTTATCGTATCGGGCGGTTACGCGGATAATCATTTACTTTTTGGGCTTATATTCCTCTATAAGCGGCTTATCGCTCGGGAAAGGCAGAATACAATTCCGCGGGCAGACGTCTACGCAGTTTTCGCATCGGATACACTTGTCATAATCGATAACGGCGAGGTTGTTGGATAATTTTATCGCGCCCGTCGGACAGTTCTTTTCGCACCGTCCGCACGCTATACAGCCCTTTTCGCAAACACCCATGACCTCTTTTCCGCGGCACAGGTTGGAGCAAGCGACGTAAATCGCGGCGTCGGCGGGAATGCGGCTGATTATCTTTTTGGGACAGGTCGTAACGCACGCGCCGCAGGACGTACAGTGCGCGTAATCGACCTTGGCGACCGCTCTGTCCTTAGATACCGAAATTGCGTTGTACTTGCAAGCCTTGACACAGCTGCCGAGCCCCATACAGCCCATTTCGCAAGCCTTGTTTCCGCCTGCCAGGATTTCGGCGGAAATACAGTCGCCGTAGCCTTGGTAATCATACTTGTTTTTGCAAACGTTGCCGCCGTTGCAATGCACGACCGCAACCGTCTTTTTCGAGTCCTCGAGCGTAAGGTTAAGCACCTTTGCGATATTCGCCTTGCCCTGCTTGCCTGTGGCGTTGCACTTACTTAAGCTTACTTCGCCTTTAAC
>CAZBTB010000274.1:0-2641 GCA_964494605.1 uncultured Lachnospiraceae bacterium | reverse complement strand
AAAACTATCTGACCTCGGTTTCAATCGGCGAGCTTGCCGAGATGTGCTTATTGAGCGAGTCGAGATTTTTCGCGGTTTTCAAGCAAGCAACCGGTCAGTCGCCTATTACTTACAAAAACTCCGTAAAGCTCAAAAATGCCGCGCGGGTTTTAATTACCTATCCTAACAAAAGCATTGACGAAATTTCCGAGGAGTTCGGATATCAGACCGTGGCGTATTTCATAAGACAGTTCAAAAAGCATTTCGGTACTACACCCTTTAAGTACCGAAAGCAAACGACAGTGCCGTCGCTGTAACAAACGGCGTGCTAGCTGTCATCTTACAATATAGACTTACCTTCCCACTCGGGATCGGGCTTTACACCCAACATTTTGCAAACCGTGGGCGCTATGTCCGAAATGCAAGCGTCAGCCGGAAGCTCGCCGATGCCACGACCCAACACAGCCACAGGAACAAGCATATCTTCTTTCATGTCCGTACCGTGCATTCTGTCATGTCCGCCGTGGTCGGCAGTGACTATAATGTCGTACTCATCTCCAAGATATTCATAGACAGTTTGGATACAGTCTACCGCTTTATATACGGTTTCCATATACTCTTTGCCCATCCAGCCGTGATAATGCCCTGCCAAATCGGTTTTACCGAGATATAAAAATACAAAATCGGGATTGATAAGGCTAAGTTTCTCCAAACATTCTTCGGTAATCGACCAATCGCTGTTTTCGTCATCCTTAAGATTGATATAGCTCGAATACGTGAGCGAACCGGGCCGAGCCAAATCTCTCAGCTCGTTCCAGGTATAAAAGAACGCCGAAGTTTTGCCGGCAGCCTTCAACACCTCACACAAGCCGTTTACGGGACGGACCTGCGGAGTATAGACGTTTGTGGTTACTCCGTGACGCTCGGCAGGAACGCCGTGAAACATCGACATATGGCAAGGCAAGGTTACGGACGGCATTACCGACTTGGCATTCGCCGTATATAAGCTTTCGTTTTTGAGCGTATACACGAACTCATGTCCGCACGCATCGAGCGCATCGGGTCGCAACCCGTCGACAACAATAAGAATAACTTTTTTATCCATGATTACACCTCAATGTGTTATAATTTTTTTGATAAATCTTTTAAATATTCTCTGAATCGAGAACCGAACTCGGGACTTTTGAGTGCAAACTCGACGGTTGCCTGAACCGCTCCCAACTTATCGCCCATGTCGTAGCGCTTACCCTCGAACTCGTAAGCGTACACGCCCGAGGTTTTGCACATATTATTCAGCGTATCGGTAAGCTGATACTCGTTGCCCTTGCCTAACGGCGTCTTTTCGATCTCTCCGTAAACGCGGCTGTCGAGTACGTAACGCCCGAGTGACGCAAAGCGCGACGGAATTTCGGCGAGTGCGGGTTTTTCGACAATCCCCTCGCATTTATGCGCCCTACCTTTGCTTTCCGAGATTTTGGCGACTCCGTATTTGACTATATCATCGCCCATAAACTTCTGTACGCCCAATATAGGCGTGTTCAGTTCTCCATATGCGGCGGCAAGCTGTCCCATAACGGGTTTTTCACTTACAATAAGATCGTCGCCCCAAGCCAAGCAGAACGGCTCGTCACCGGTAAAGCTCTTAGCCAGGTACACTGCATCACCGCTGCCACGCGGCTGATCCTGATAAATAAACGTTATGTTTGCGCTCGAGTAAATGCGCTTTATAAGCTCGGCATACTCGGTTTTGCCGGAAGCAAGAAGCTTTTCTTCAAGCGCAGGCGCGGGAGAAAAATACTCCTTTATCGCCTCTTTTCCGTGTCCCAATACAATCAGAATATCGGTAATGCCGCTTTTAATAGCTTCGTCTGCTATGTAACCCAAAACGGGTGTGTCAACAATGGGCAGAATCTCCTTCGGAACGGCTTTCGTTATAGGCAAAAAACGCGTACCCATGCCTCCGCAGGGAATTACGGCTTTCGTTATTTTCATAAAAATCTCCCTTTATCGGTATTAATTAAGGTTTGTAAATAATCCTGCGGCAGGTCTCGCAACGGCACATGCCGTTGTTTTTGATTTCGGTTTTTGCCGTGTCCGCAAGCATCATTCCGCACGCTCCGCAAACGGGCGAGTTTTCTTCACCGAGCACCGAAACAAACGCAGGATAGCGGTTTTCGGCGGTAATCGATTTGTACATATTCAAAAGTTCGGGTTCGACGGATGCTTCGAGCTCGGCGCACTTTGACTTAAGCGCTCCGAGTTTTTCTTCCTTGGACGCTTTAAAGCTCTCGTACTTACGCTTTGCATCCGAGTAAGCCGCACGCGCGGTCTTGCCGCTCTTTTGCGCAGTCGTGTAATCAAGCAAAGCCTTATCTGCGTTGCTCTTTAACTGTGCAGCTTTTTTTGCCCACTCGGCGAAAGCCGCGCGGAGCGATTCAAGCTCGGCAACAAGTTCCTTTTCTTCGTCCTCGGTCAGATTTTCGTCGCTGAGCTTTAAGCAAAGCTGTTCGGTACGCATGGCATTATTATTCAAATACTCCATTGCCGAATTGTACAAGCCCATAACGTTTTCGGCTAATGCCTCGCTGTCGCTGACCTTCTGTTTTGCGGAATTAAACTCTTCTTTAAGAGCTTTCATCTTTTTGTAATCGGGGTTGCCGAC
>CAZBTB010000273.1:0-2646 GCA_964494605.1 uncultured Lachnospiraceae bacterium | reverse complement strand
GCTATAAAAAAGCTGGACAAGAGTTACCGGGCAATGATATAATAACTAAAAAGGAGCGAGAAAATGAAAAAATTTTTATTGCCCGAAAACGGCAAATTTTACAAGGCAAATCTACATACGCATACGACGCTGTCGGACGGGAAGTACTCCCCCGAAGAAGTCAAATCGCTGTACTCCGGTCACGGCTATTCGATAGTTGCTTTCACCGACCACGAAATCCTCGTACCCCACCCCGAGCTTACCGACAAAAATTTCGTCGCGATAACGTCAACCGAGCTTAACATAGGCGATTGCAAATATCCGTACAGATTCGATAAAGGCTTTCACCTCAATTTTTACGCCAAGGACGAAAACGCCGACTGCATTCCGCTTTTCAACGCCGACAACGTTTGGATCAAGCGCTCGCTCGATTACGTGAGCGAAGCGCAAAAAGCGGTTCGGTGGAACCGTTTCCACAGCGTGGAAGCCGTAAACAAGATGATAGAAACAGCCAACGAAAACGGCTATCTCGTGTGCTACAATCTCCCCGTCTGGTCCTTCCACGGCTCCGTCGACTATTTGGGCGTCAAGGGCTTGTGGGGGTTGGAGCTTTACAACACGGGCTGCGTGCTCGAAGCCTATCCCGAAACGACACAGCCGCTTTTCGAGCTTTTGCCCGACAATCCCGAGCTTATGCCCGTATGCTGCGACGACTGTCACCACGATTTCGATATGTTCGGCGGATTTTCCATGATCAAAATGCCCGAGCTTACCTATGAAAATACGATAAACGCTATGATAAACGGCGATATGTATTCCTCGTCGGGTCCGCTGATCGACGAGCTTTATTTCGAGGACGGCAAAGTTTATATAAAAACTTCGCCCGCGAAAATGATTTCGCTTGTTACCGAAGGACGGCAGCACAAAGCGGTAATCGACAAAAATTGCAATCTGACTGCGGCGGAATTCGACATATCCGAATATATCGCTCAAGCGGCAGAGGTCAAACATCGTCCGAACAGGAATTACTTTAGATTGGAAGTGCGGGACGCATCGGGCGAAATTGCATACACCAAAGCGTACGGCTTGGACGAATTGAATAAATAGCAAAAAACCTCGGTTTATTTGACCGAGGCTTTTCTTTTTTAAGCTCTGTGTATTCGTTCCGCACCGCCGTAATAGGACGAAAGATTTTCCGTCACGTCGTCGACGTACGACCAATCGATAGGTTTAAGTCCGTTTACTTTAAGAAATTCGTTTGCTTTCGAAAAATGCCTACATCCGAAAAATCCGCGGTACGCAGACAAGGGGCTTGGGTGCACGCTCTCGAGAATCAAATGCTTTGAACCGATAAGCGGTTTTTTAGCCAAAGCGTTTGCGCCCCAAAGAAGAAACACCATGGGCGTTTCGCGCGCGGCGAGCAGCTTGATAACGGCGTCGGTAAATCTCTGCCAGCCGAAATCGGAATGAGACTGCGGCGATCCGCGGCGCACGGTAAGAACGGTGTTTAACAGCAATACGCCTTGTTTTGCCCACCCGGTAAGCGTACTGCCCTTCGGGGCAACGCCCGTATCGCTCTCGATTTCCTTAAAAATATTGATAAGCGACGGCGGCAGATCCACGCCCTTACCAACAGCAAAAGCCATGCCGTTAGCTTGTCTCGGTCCGTGATAAGGGTCCTGCCCGATAATAACGACCTTGACGTCCTCGTAGGGAACCCTCGCAAACGCCGAATAAATCCGGGTTTTGGGCGGATAAACGGTTTTGGACGCATATTCCGCGTCCACCTTTTTCATAAGCTCGGTAAAATATTCCTTACCGAACTCCTCGCTCAAAACTCCGTCCCACGAATTGCCTATCACTTCCATACATTGCTCCGTTTTTGTTTTAGTTTAGCATATACGGAAGATTTTGTCAATATAATTATATAAGGCGTTAAATACACTCCGACGCGGCAAGCATAACTTTTAAAATATCCTTATTCTTTATAGAGTAAAAACAGATTTTGCCCTGACGGCGGTAATCCACCGCGCCCGAGGCTCGGAGCGTTGCCAGCTGATGCGAGACCGTGGTTTGATTTATCCCGAGCATAATTGAAATGTCGTTTACGCACATGGGCGAAATAGACAGCGCGGACAGAATTTTGATACGCGTGCAATCGCCGAGCGTAGAAAAAAAGTCGGCTAAGTCCATTAACGTTTCGCGCGGCGGAACGTACTCCCTGACAAGACGGCGCGTTTTTGCATCTATAAGTAGATTTTCTTCCAATCTTTCCATACTCTAATTATACAATATTTCGCATATATTGAAAAGCCGTCACGCGCGTCGAATTTGTCGAATATAGATATTACGGGACTTATCCTGTCGAAGGAGGCAAACTTTGAATCAGGAAGATATTTTCAGACTCCTACTGTTGGTGTTACTACTTGCCAACCGTCAGCTTTCGCCACAGGAAACCGACGACGATGACGACAATGACAAAACAACGCCTTTTTCCTATACGCTCATTAACGACCTGCTCATCATCGTAATGATGACTCAGCTATTTTGCGACCCCGCCGCCGACAACGATAACGCAAACACCACGTTTTGAAAAACGCTCCCGTGTTCGGGAGCGTTTCATTTTATTCCATATAGCCGTCCAACAGCTGTTTGCCGTGCAACAAC
>CAZBTB010000272.1:0-2651 GCA_964494605.1 uncultured Lachnospiraceae bacterium | reverse complement strand
CGTACGTGACTCTATTTCCAATATCCGACATAAAGAATACCGACGGGTCGACGTCGTTGTTATATTCCGAATAACCCGTGGTAAATGCCGCAGTTCCATTGCTTGCAATGGTGACACCCATTTTTGCCGCAAGCCCGTTTTTCATTAGCGAGCCACGGATATACAATCGACCGTCTTTAGGAATCTGGACGTTGTTTTCGCCAGCAGTAGGAAGATTCGAAGCTTTGTTGCCGTAAACCTGCAACGGACCCTGGAAATAATATGAGCCAGTGCTAAAGCAGATACCGCCGCCGTTGCCCGAAACGTTTTCGGTAATTAAACCGCCGTTGAAGTAAACGTAGTCGTCGTTGTCACCACCCGAAATACCGCCGCCGTTGTTCTGCGCGTAGTTGCCGCGGAGCGTTCCGCCGCTGAAGTTGACGATATTGGAGCCCGACTGACCGATGTAGATTCCGCCACCGCTGTTCGACCTGTGAGTATTTATTTCGCCGCCGAAGAACTCGAAATCAGCGGAGCCCAAAAGCATGACGCTCGCGTAAGAGCTCCACCCTCCGCTTATTTCACCGCCGTACATATTGAATACCGCATACCTTATAGCAAACTGACGACGGGACAGATTATCGGGATCGGAAAAACCCGATAACTGAATCTTACCGTTAACCATTTTCTTGACGTATAAGTTAAGCCCGAAGCCGAAGCGTTCTTCTTTTTCCTTATACTTTTCGGTTTTGAGCGCGGCATGGAATTTATCGAGATCGACCGCAATGCTGTTGGGATCGTCGCGATTTAAAGCAACGTCCTCATAATCGACCGTTATATGTTCGTGGTTAATAACGACGTAATGCATTTCGCCGTTTTCGTCCTCGTACATATAGGGCTCGTAGTTTCCGCTGTTGGCAAAGCTTACCGAATAGCCGGCAGTAGCAGAAGCTCTCGTATTGGGACGGCAGAACGTATCCACATCATACCACCCACCTACAAGCGGTTGAATATTAAAACGCAAACCCGATTGAATATAAACGTTGGTGCCGCCGGTGCTGTTACGGATTTTTCCGCCGTACATATTGAATACAGACTGACGGTATTTATCTTCGCCCTTATATTTGTCCTGACCTTCCGTTTTTTTATAAATGGTTACCTTGATAGCGTCACTATATACGTCCGCGTCGTCGTTCAGTTTTGCCAAGTTGTAATTGGCCGTTGCAAGACTGCCGTCTCCCTTACGAAGACCCCAATTTTCGCCGTCATTAACAATAAGCATTCCATAAATATCGTGGTCGATACGCGGCTTCGACCGAATGGTAACACCAGAACCGAATGAACCGTTATAAGACTGGCCCATGGCAAAACGCGTCAACCAGTTCCTTTGATTTTCAAACGGATTTTTACTGAGATAATCGGGATTATCCTTATTCATTGCCTCGTCGGTGTACTCGGTTTCGTCGGCAAGAACGTGACAAGCGCGCATAACGCTGTTGTCGATAGAACCGCCGTACATGTCGAAATGAGCGCCGTCGTCGACCATAACGCCCGCCGCGCCTTTATCGAAACCGTACTCAAACATATTTACTATGTTGTCCGAAATAGTGCCGCCGTACATTTCGAGCGTAGCGCCCTTATCAAGGCAAACACCGCCGCCGCTTAACGCAGCGTTGTTACGGATATTTCCGCTGACTATCTTCATAGAGCCGCCGTTTACGTAAACGCCGCCGCCGCTACCGGTACGGTAGTCCTCGATACGAGCCCAGTGCAGAACTCTGTCCTCGATATCATGTAGCCATGCATCATAGCCGTCGTCACCGGTTAATCCTTTATAATATAAAGGATCGGAAGCAAAAAACTGCGCCCGTTTTACTTGAAATCTGGTTAAATTCGTTCCCAGAGTGTCTTTACTTTCAACGAGCTTTGCCGCATGGGGTTTATTCCAAAGCTCACGGAAGGAATCCAAAGCAACTTGGTCTTCTTCCTTTAAAAACCAGACCGTATCGTCTTTGACTTCGAGCATATAGCCGCCGGTGATTTCACCCGCGGATCTGCCCGTCACGGGATTGATGGGAGAGCTGTCCTGAAGCTCGAGATACCCCCCCTCTTCCACTATAATGACGGAGCCGTACTTAACGTATTGTTTAAATCCAGCCGCCGCTTTTGCCTTATATTTCGGATCCGTTACTCTGGTTTCGGTACCGTACCACGGATCGTACATGAAAACGTCCCATAAATAAGACTTCTTTACGCCTTTGTCATCAGTGTAAATCGTATGAGTCCAAGCATACGGAAGGTCGTTAACTGTAGACTCCTTGTAAGTAGTATTATAACCAAGCTCCGACGAGTTATAAACAGCGCCGGACTCGTTCCAATATAAGCTTTGCCACTTCTCTTTATCCTCTTCGGTATATCTCGAATCTCCGATGCCCCATTTATCGCTAGTCACATGCATGGACTGCTCGATTGCCTCGATGTCCTGAAAGAGCTTTTTATTGATTTTGTATCCGTTTAGGTCTAAAATAATACGCGCGCCGTCGGGTATAATGAGCATACCGTTGCGAATACCTTTGCCGTCCGCCCCGAACGAGTAATTTGAGTCGGCGTCCCAATCACATTCAAGCACTATCTTGTATGTACGGTTATATTGGATGGAGCGGCTTATGGTT
>CAZBTB010000271.1:0-2664 GCA_964494605.1 uncultured Lachnospiraceae bacterium | reverse complement strand
AGGAAAGCACTTTGCGAGCTGCGGTAACCGTCAGATCGCGGGATACTTTTTTGCTGGCGTCACGCGGATCGGTTGCGGTATACGTAAACGTGTATTCACCGAATTCGGTAGGTGTAAATTCGTCGTCGGTAAACGGCTCGTCATTCAATGTAACCGTAGCGTCAAGAGGCAGACCGTCGCACGTTTCTGCTTCCGAAACAAAATCCGAGAGCGTAAGCTTCTCGCCTAAATACATATTTTTTGCTTGCTCGCTCAAAGTAAGCGTAGGATCTGCGATAACGGTTACGCCTGCGCTTATTTCAACAGTGTCACTGATACTGCCGCGCGAAACCGTAACGGTAACTGCGCCCGATTTAAGCGGCGTAAGACCAAGTCCTTCGATCTTAACCACGTCATTCGGTACCGCCGTAATCGTCAGCTGCGTATTTTCCGTCGTATAATCGGACGGATCGAATGTAACCTGCATCGTACGCTCGACTCCTACTCGCCAATCCAACGCAAGCAGCTCTTCTTTATTTGAAACAGTAACGGATTGAAGTGCGGGTTTTACGTTTATAATCACGGTATCGGTTACCGTATCTATTCCGTCGGTCGCCGTAACCGTAATCGTCGCTTCGCCTTTTGCTTTGGCTTTAAGCGTCATTCCCGATACTTCAACGACGTCGGAATCGCTTGACGCGACAGTAACGGTTGTGTTTTCGGTTGTGAACTTATCGGGGCTGAGAGTCACTTCTACCGTTCTGTCCGCATCACCGACAGTCCAAGCGTCTCTAAGCGCAGATTTATTTTGAATAGTTACACCGGTAAGCGATGGTATAACAGTGATTTCCACAGAATCGGTCGCATCCCCTACCGTCGCCGTTACGGTTGCTTTACCGTCGCCTTCCGCTTTAATCTTCATGCCGCTAACCGACACTACGTTGCTGTTGCTCGACGACAGAACGACTTCCGTATTATCAGTCGTATATGTATCGGGCGTAAAGGCGATTTCTACCGTTCTGTCGGCGTCGCCGACCTGCCAAACAGCCGTCAATACGTCTTTGTTTGCAATGGCTATCTTAAGCTTATCACCCGTTTCGCCATTGCATCCGACAGCGCCGAGCGTCGCAAATACGACAAGCGCCGCCACCAACAAAAATGCCTTAAATTTCTTCATTTTTTCTCCTCCTTGTGCCATTATGCGCTCTCAAATCACGCACTTTTTAATGTAATTTTATTATAAGACCCCCTACTGCGGTTTGTCAACACAATTTCTACATTAAGATTAATGTAAACAACTGGAATTATTTGGTATATATACTAACGGAGTTTATTTAATTTTCAACAACCTATTGACAATACATTTTATCAGATGTTTTTAATGCAAAACGAACAAACAAAAAGAACCCGAACTTATGTCCGGATTCTTACATGCTTTTAATTATATTAGATAAAAAATAGGTTTCAGAGCTTTGCGAACTACTAAAAGAAAGCGACAATATACGATATTTTAGCGTTTCGGCGGGAACTTACTCTCCTGTTCTTTAATATATCTCATAAACTCTTTTATGCGCTTTTCGTCGCCGTTTTCGCTAGGGAAATAGAACTCTGCGTCCTTGATTTCGTCGGGCAGATACTGCTGTTTCGCATAGCCGCCGAAATCGTGCGGATAGATATAAGGAATATCGCTTTTGTCAAGTGACGAATAATTAGTGTTTCTCAAATGGAGCGGAACAAAGCTTGCGCCGCTTTCCTCCACGGTCTTCATGGCGGCGATTTTTGCGTTTACGACCGCATTAGACTTAGGCGCGGTACATATATAAATGATGGCGTGAGTAAGCGCCAAAAAGCCCTCGGGACTTCCCAATTTTTCGTAGGCAGTCATTGCGCTGACCGCAACCGTCAAAGCGTTGCTGTCGGCAAGTCCGACGTCTTCGCTTGCGTGCGCTATCATGCGCCTGAAGATAATAAGCGGATCGAGTCCGGACGCAATGAGCCGAAACGCCCAATAAAGCGCGGCGTTCTGGTCGGAGCCTCTCAGTGATTTACAAAACGCGCTGAGCATATCGAAATATGCGCTCTCGTCTACAGAAATAGTCTTTTGCTGAATGGACTGCTCGGCTTGGGTTTTATCTACCGTGATATGTCCGCTCGAATCCGGCGGCGTAGTGAGCACGGCAAGCTCCAAGCCGTTGAGTGCATTTCTCAAATCTCCCGCGGCGCCCCAGGCAAAATGGGAAAGCGCTGCATCGGTCACCGTAAGATTCAGATTCCCGTAACCGTTTTCCTTATCCGATATTGCCCGCTTAAGTCCTTTTATAATGTCCGATTCGGTAAGACTTTTCATTTCGAAAACCCTGCACCTGGACACTATTGCGCGCGTCATGGAAATATAGGGATTTTCGGTAGTCGAACCGATAAAGATAATACTGCCGTCCTCGATAGCGGACAATACGCAGTCGGACTGGGCCTTGTTCCAGCGGTGACATTCGTCGAGAAGCAAATACGTCTTTTTACCGTAAAGCTTTAATCTTTCCTTAGCCTCTTCGATAACGCGCTTTGCGTCTCCGACACCGCTCGATACTGCGTTCAATTTTTCAAAAGCGCCTTTGGTTGAGTTTGCGATAACCGCCGCCAAAGTCGTCTTACCTGTCCCGGGCGGTCCGAAGAAAATACAGCTACCAA
>CAZBTB010000270.1:0-2667 GCA_964494605.1 uncultured Lachnospiraceae bacterium | reverse complement strand
GCAACACCCGTTTACGCCGTCGAGAACGATGCTCAGCTCGACCGCGTTATGATAATGCGCGCGCGAAATCCAAAACACGTCGTTAATCTTTCTTTCGACCATTATGTGGTCTACTTTATCCGAATAGTATTCGTAAAGACCGTACTTGTTCATTATTCTCCCTCTGCGAGACTAATCTTACAGATAAATATCCTTCAGTTTGTTGAAATCCACCTTGCCTATGAGCGTTTTGGGAAGCTCGGTCACAAAAAACACCTTATGAGGGCGCGCATAAACGGACAGCTTACTTTCAATAAAGTCAGACACGGAAACTTCAAGCGCGTACTTATCTTCGTCGGCTAGCTCGGCGTTTTTCGCTACCATAAACAGTGCGATTCCGTCGCCCGTTCGTTCGTCCTTCGCGGCAACAGCGCAAGCCTCTTTTATCTCGTCTATCTCGTCCATGACAAGCTTTTCGATTTCGGACGGAAAGACGGTAACGCCGTTGACCTTGGCAATTCTTTTGATACGCGAACGGAAAAACACGTAACCATCCTCGTCCACGTAACCGATGTCGCCGCTCTTGACGTACTTTCTGCCGTCGTATTCGAAAAACACGGCTTTTGTTTCCTCGGGGTCGTTGAGGTATCCGTTCATAAGCTCGTCGCCCGAGATACATAGCTCGCCTGCCTCTCCGCTACCCAGAGGCTCGAGCTTTTCGGAGAACGCGCGGATATCGATACCGCCCACCGCTCTGCCCACACTGCCATCGCGACTTGCGTAATTGGTGTTTACCGAACAAACGGTGACGGTTTCGGTAAGCCCGTAGCCTTCGTAAAGCCTGCACTCGGAGCCGTTTTCTTCCATTCGCTTATTGAAATCTTCGAGTAAACGCTTGGGAACGTAGTCGCCGCCCACGAATGCCTGTCTGAGGTTTTTGAGCATTGCGCCCGAAAATTCTTTACGCCTAAGCAACGCCTCGTAGAGAACGGGCACGCCTATAAGATAGTTGATTTTATTTTGCTCGATAAGCTTGAGCGTTTCTTGCGTGTGGAATTTGGGCATGAGCGTATCCGTTCCGCCGTGGCACAGCATAGCGTGAATGCCCATTGCAAGCCCGAACCCGTGGAACATGGGCAGCACGGCAAGCATACATCCGCCCGAGAACGACTTAATGCCCAAAATATCAAACGAATTGTCGGTAAGCGCGTTTACGGCGCGCGAGCTCAGCACTATAGTTTTGGGATTACCACTCGTACCGCCACTGTGAAGGTACACCGCTGCCGCCTCGGGCGCGATAAAATCGGGTTGCTTCGGCGGATCGTTTTTTATCGCCGCCGAATAGAAATCGACGTTTTCGTATTTTTTAAGTCCGCTTAAAGTAGGCATACATTTAAGCGAAAACAGAGTTTTGCGCACGAATCCCAAATAATGCGCAGGTGAGCATAAGAGCGTGGGAAAGCCGTTTGAAATTATATTCTCAAGAGACTTTACCATGATATCGGGAATAACAAGCAGTTTGCTGTTTACCGACGTCATGTAAGCCTTAAGCTGTTCTTCGGGCGCAAGCGGATGCACAAGGTGTGCTATAGCGCCGATTTTACTTAACGCATAAAAACACACCACGCACTGCGGAATGTTGGGCATGCACAGCGTGACCGCGTCGCCTGCCTTAACGCCTTTAGCGGCAAAATAGCCGCCGATTGCGTCGATATCGCTCAGTAGTGTTTTATAATCTATTTTAGCGCCCATATAAAGGAGTGCAATATTGTCGGGAAACTTAAGCGCGCTGTCCTTGACTGCGCCGTAAAGCGTTTTATCTTTATCCTGCATCACAACACCTCCAAGCCGTTAAGCATACCGAGTATCACTATAATTCCCGCGACAACGGGCTGATGTATTAAGTATACCCATGCCGTACGTTTGCCTATCCAAACGAAAGAAGCGTTCCAACGCCCGTCGAGCATGGGAACAAGCGACTTCTTGTTCTTGTAAACACATTTACCGATGTATGCGCCCATTAAAATTACGCCACAGCCGGGGAAAACGCCGAAGTGGTCGGAGCCTCCGCGCGCAAAACCGAACACTACGTCAACCATGGTTTTAAGAAAATCCGGATCGCTTATTTTTGGCAGGAAGTCTAAAAACTCCATTTCGTACCACGGTATCGAAATGCCAGCAATAACAAACGCCGCGCCGATAATAAGCAGTGCATAATCGGATTTAAACAGCTTGTCTATAAGGCAGTACAACAGTACGCCCACTGCCATGCAGTGAATCACGCCGAAAACGATAAGCGCGTCCATCTGCGCCACCGAGTCGACAAACGCCGTTGCCGTCGTAAGCACCGCCGCGAACAATACAAGCTTAAGACCGCGCAGAAGATTATTTTTGGAAAGCGTACAGCTTATGCCCGTCAGTACAAGAAACAGCGCTGCGAAAATATAGTGGCACGCCGTTCTGAAGTCGCTGAACATAAAGCTTTCCCCCAGCTTTTGCCACGACTTTACCGCCGCAGTCGCCGCAGAGTTATAGTTGGTAAAGAAGGTCGGGAGCCACATCAGGTCGAACATAAAGTGGTCGAAAATCATCAACAAAATAGCCAGACCGCGCAGAAAGTCCAGTTCCCAAATATATCCTCAATTGGGCAGTAGATCTTCCTGACACTCAGAAACTCACGATGATCAC
>CAZBTB010000269.1:0-2673 GCA_964494605.1 uncultured Lachnospiraceae bacterium | reverse complement strand
CGCCAAAAGCTTTGCAATGGTAATTTTTCCTGCGCCTGCAGGTCCGTCAATCGCGATTATCATAATCTTCTCCTAGGATTATTTTAAGTCGGGTCTTAAGTTTGCCGCGCCGCGCAAGTACACGTGCTTCGGCTCGATTCTTGCTCCGCTGTTGGCAACGCGAACCATAAATCTTATGCAAAGCTTGAGCGCGCCCTTAATACAAGGTTCTTTCATACTGAAAACCGGTGCAGTCACAATTTTGCTTTCTCTTACGGCACGCGCGGGATAAAATGCTGTTATATCGTCTGTTGTCGATATAATTTAATCGGTAACCTCGAGCTCGACGTTTTTATCGAGTCCGTTGCGCTCGACGATTTCGCGCATGAGCTCCACCGAACGCAAAGTTGTTTCTTCCACCGTATCGGCATCAACCGTGGTTGCTCCGCGTATCGAAAAAATCTGATTTATCATTGATTACCTCCTGCGCTCAGTCCCGCCAAATATCCCGTGGACAAAGCGATTTGAATATTGAACCCGCCAGTCATGGCGTCGACGTCAAGCATTTCGCCCGCAAAATACAATCCGGGAACAAGTTTACTTTCCATTGTTTTTGGATTAACCTCTTTTACGGATACTCCGCCTGCGGTAACTATTCCCTCTTTTACGTCGCCTAAACCCGAAACCGAAAATTCCAGGTGCTTGTACAAGCCGACGAGTTTTTCGCGTTCGGCTTTGGTTATCGAATTTACGGGCTTGCCGGGGTCGATACCCGACCTTTCTATTATATACGGAATAAGACTTTTTGGCAAGGTTTCGTCAAGGGCATTTTTGAATTGTTTGTTTTTATACTTAGCAAATTCGCTCAAAATTCGCTTATCGAGCTGTTCAAGGCTTAAAGCAGGCTTTAAATCAACCGCAAACTTCAGTTTGTCAATATGATCGACTCGGTTAACAAGACTGCTGAGCGACAAAACAATCGGTCCGCTTACGCCGCGGTCGGTAAACAGCATTTCGCCGAATTTGGCAAAATTCACGCCTTCGCCGTAAACTGTTGCGGTTACGTTTTTAAGAGCCAACCCTTCTAAAGTTTTTACGTCGTCTTTAAGCAATATCGGAACAAGCGCGGGACAGACGGGAACAATCGTGTGCCCGAACGCCGACGCCAATTTATAACCGTCGCCGTTACTGCCCGTAAGCGGATAACTCACTCCTCCAGTTGCCAGAATCACTTTATCGAACGTATATTCGCCGTTATCTGTTTTTACTGAAAAAAACTCTCCTTTCTTGGTCACGGCTTTGACGTTTTCGCAGCATAAGACCGCTCCGCTGCTTAGCATGTTTTTGACTAAAGACTTTGTTACGTCGCTCGCCTTATCGGACGCGGGAAAAACGCGGTTGCCTCGCTCTGTCTTTGTCACCGTTCCGTTGCGCTCGAGAAGCTCGACTGTGTCAAACGGAGTGAACGAAAAAATCGCGCCGTACAAAAATTTGGGATTGCTCACGACATGCTCGAGAAACTCGTCGGGCGGAATCAGGTTTGTGACGTTGCACCTGCCTTTGCCCGTAATATACAGTTTTTTACCCGCTTTTTCGTTACGCTCGAACAGCGTTACGGCCGAATTACGCGCGGCTGTTGCCGACGCCATTAGTCCTCCGGGACCTGCGCCGATAACTGCGATTTTCATATGAAACTCCGAAATTAAAACAAAACCGCCGCCTTTAATCTGATATAGGTGGCGGTTTATGTTGTTTAGATAGGATGAACCTGCGACTCTTTGTCGTAGACGGTCTTGTCTATACCGTGCTTAGCCGCCTGACGGCGCTTGAAGAACGGAATCGCAAGCTGCGGGAACAATGCGTAAGTCAGCACGTCCTCTTCGCTCTCGAAGTATTCCTTAATCTCCTCGCGGTAGTTGTCAAGCTCGGGCTTGATATTGTCGGCGGGACGGCAGGTTATGCGCTCTTCGTCGCCGATAATCTGCTTGATGACCGCATCGTCGGGCTCGACGGGCAATTTGCCGTATTCGCCGCGCAGAATACCTTTGGTTTCTTTCGTAACCATTTTGTAACGCTCGCCGCCCAAAACGTTGAGCACGGCTTGCGTGCCGACGATCTGGCTGGACGGAGTAACGAGCGGCGGGAAGCCGAGATCCGCTCTGACGCGCGGCACTTCTTCCAAAACCTGAAGAAGTTTATCTTCCGCACCTGCGTCTTTAAGCTGCTTGATAAGGTTGCTGAGCATTCCGCCCGGAACCTGATAGATAAGCGCGTTGACGTCGACTTTAAGAACTTTGGGACTTAAGAAACCGTCCTCGGACAGGCGTGCGGCAACTTTATTGAAGTGCTTGGTAAGCTCGTTGAGATCGGCAAGCTTAATGCCCGTGTCGTACTTCGTACCCGCAAGTGTAGCAACAAGCGCTTCGGTAGCAGGCTGAGAAGTTCCGTTACCTAAGGGCGACAAAGCGGTATCGACGATATCACAGCCCGCCTCGATAGCCTTTAAGTTGACCATATCGCCCGTACCTGCGGTGTTGTGCGTGTGCAAATGCACCAAGGTTTTGGGGTCGAGTTTTTCCTTTAAGCGGCTGACAAGCTCGTAAGCGTCATAAGGCAGCAAAAGGTTTGCCATATCCTTAATGCAGATGGAATCCGCACCCATCTCCTCGAACTCGAGCGCAAGATTTACAAAGT
>CAZBTB010000268.1:0-2680 GCA_964494605.1 uncultured Lachnospiraceae bacterium | reverse complement strand
TGTTGCCAACATATCCAAGTCGGGATATTGTTTTCCTGTTTCCCATTGGCTAATTGTTGTAGTGCTCACGTTGAAAGTAGCTGCTAACGATTTTTGCGTTATGTCTGCTTCTCTTCGTAATGTGCGTAATCTTTTCCCAAACTTTATTACCATATGTGTAGTATATACGTAAATTTCGTAAAATGGTAAAAACTTTTGAAATACGGTAAAATATTCCGTATAACAAAAATTATTTTCGTTATACGGATTGACAAGCGCAGAAAACAGTGTTATAATATTAACAAATATTTTTTACAAAGGAGAAAACAATGGGCGATAAACCAAAGGACGATAAATCTTTAGAAGAATTAAAAGAAGAAGTCCATAGAAAAGAAAAGGAAGCAAAACCCCTTCTTGATAGATATCTTAAAAATCACTATCCCGACTTGGATAGGGACGAGGCTTTCAGGATTTTTATGAGGGATGAATTCCTGCCTTATTGTATAGAAGAAGACTTAAAAGAATTAGCGGAAGAAATGGAAAAAGACAGAAAGAAGAGAGAAAGAGCAAGGAAAAAAGGTTATATCAAGATTACGGACGTTATTGAGTAAATAATAAAAAGGATAGGCACAAGAGTGTCTATCCTTTTTGATTTGTCCGTTAGCTGTTATTTGCAGTTCTTGACGGACTTGGTTGCCTTAGCCGAAGCGCTCTTACCGCTCTTGGACTTAGTTGCGCTCGTCGACTTTGCCGTGGCTTTGGTATTCTTGGTAGTAGCCATTGTAAGTCATTCTCCTTATAATATAGATTAGCGAGGGAGGTACTCGCTAATCTACCGCAATGCCTTACCGGTCAGACGCTGCTTAAGTCCGCTTTCGCTCCGTGCTTGTATTTATTATCGGAGCATATGCCTTAAATTATGCCGATTTACGCCTGCTAAATTTTACCGAAACGCTTGAAATTCAGATAACCTTCGGCGTTGTCGCGTTCGGATATGCGGACGCTGTTTTCGCCGAGAAACTCCAATAACGCCGAAAGCATGATTGCGCCGTGTCCTATTATGCGTGCGCGTTTAAAGCCTATCGTGGGAAAATCTTCCGTTCGGTTCTTTGACGCGAAAATGCGGTCGGTCAGATTTTGCAGTGAGTCTAACGTCAGAACGTGGTTGTGTATTTCTTCGGGGTTATAAACCGTTTGACCTAAGTCCATCGAGGCGAGGGAAGTGGCAGTGCCGCCGATTGCAACCGTTTCATAGCCGCTGACAATGCCGAACTCGGTAACGTGCGACTTGACATATTTTTCTATATCGCCGCGCTTATCGCCTACGGTGTCGATAAGGCGTACCATGCCGTAGGGGAGCGAGCGTGCGTACGTCAGATGCTTTTTGTCGCCGCGCACGATTTCCACGCTTGCGCCGCCTATGTCTATTACCGTAATTTCGCCCGCGTCGTCCTCGAGCGCGCCCATCAGTCCGAGTTTTGCTTCGGTTTCGCCCGAGACGATTTCAAGCCCGATACCCGTTTCAGCCGTCACGCGTTCGGCAAACTCTTTGCCGTTTTGGGCAGAGCGTACCGCTTCGGTGCCGAAGATATAGATATTTTCCGCGCCCGACTGCTTAGCTTCCGTTACAAAATCGCGGATAGCCGCAGCCGTCCGCTCCATTGCCTCGGTATTAAGAACTCCCGTTTTTGCGAGCCCGTCGGCTAATGTCGTTGTGTTTATCTTTTTATAGTTAAGTCCGTTCGAGCGTTCGAGCATGAGCCGAACGGAGTTACTGCCTACGTCGATTACAGCGTCCATTATTTTTCCTTACCCGTAAAAGCCTGTTCGTCCTTGCCCTGCATATTGAGGTATTCGCGCGCGTACCGGTCGACGTATGCGTCGGATGAAATGCGCTCGCTTTCGGAGTTTATTTCGTTTATTCTGCGCTCGATTTGGGCAAGTTCATCGGTAAGCTCGGCTTTCCTGCGGTTGACGTTGGATAGCTTAACGATATTTATTATCAAAGCGATCGCCAACAGCGTTATAAACACTATCGCCGACACCGTTAATATGCGCATCAGTTTTTTGCTGTCCATGAGTTATTCCTCTTAAACCGTTGTTTTCTATATTGTAACACACTTTTTGTCCCTTTTACAAGCAATCCGCTCAAAATTTCATAAAAATATATTATAAAACGATTGACAAAAACCTACAAAAATTATATACTGACTGAGGTTTAGCAAAAACAAGTCAAAAGTTTAGAAATACTAAACCCGTTAAACTGCGGGTAAAGTATAGTTAAATCGAGGTAACGGTATGGAAATCGGACTTAAAATCAAGGCGCTCAGGCTGAAAAACCAGCTGACGCAGGAAGAGCTTGCCGACCGTTGCGAGCTGACGAAAGGGTATATTTCGCAGCTCGAAAACGACCTTACGAGCCCGTCGATAGCGACGCTTAAGGACATACTGCTGTCGCTCGGAACGACGCTGTCCGATTTTTTTTCGGGCGAAGAGGACGAGAGTCTTGTGTTCGGCGCGGACGATTATTTCGTTAAGGAGAGCGAGGAGACAAAAATTACCTGGCTTGTGCCCAACGCGCAGAAGAACGCGGTCGAGCCTATCATGTTGGAGCTTAACGCGGGGGCAAAGACCGAAAAGGATATGCCGCAAGACGGGGAGGAATTCGGGTACGTGTTAAGCGGAACGGTTCAATGGCAGG
>CAZBTB010000267.1:0-2683 GCA_964494605.1 uncultured Lachnospiraceae bacterium | reverse complement strand
ATTACGGAAAGGAGAGAAAATAATCATGGCAATTAACGAAATCGCGACCCGCGCAAACAAGACGGTATACCGCGACGGCGATCACTGCTACAAGGTGTTCGCGGCGGACTATAATAAAGCCGACATATTCAACGAGGCGCTCAATCAGGCGCGCGTCGAAGAAACGGGAATGTTCATTCCCAAAGTCCACGAGCTCAAAAAGCTCGACGACGGCAGACTCGCAATCGTCATGGACTACGTGGCGGGCAAGTCGCTCGCGACGCTCATCGCCGAAAACCCGAAAAAGCGGAGCGAGTATATCGCACGGCTCGTAGACGTTCAGCTCGCTATGCACTCGCTTTCCGCGCCCAACCTCAATAAACAGCGCGATAAGTTCAACGCGAAGATCGACAAGTCGGGCTTGGACGCGACGACGCGGTACGAGCTTCACGTACGGCTCGACTCGATGCCCAAGCACAACAAGCTGTGCCACGGCGACTTTAATCCCAGCAATATTATCGTTGCGAAAGACGGCGACTATATTCTCGACTGGGCGCACGCAACGCAGGGCAACGCTTCTGCCGACGTGGCAAGAACGTATCTTTTATTCTGGTTAGCCGGCGATATCAACGGAGCCGAGAGCTATCTCAATAAGTTCTGCAAGCTGTCCGATACGGCTAAGCAGTACGTTCAGAAGTGGATACCTATCGTCGCGGCGTCTCAGCTCGTAAAGGGCAAACCCCAGGAGCGCGAGTTCTTGTTGCATTGGGCGAATGTAATGGATTACGAATAAGTAAAGCAGTCGGGGCGGAGCGGTAGACTTCCGTTTCGTCCCGATTTTTACATATTTAGATAATGATAAAAGGAGAGGAAAAATGGTCAAGGTAGAAATTTGTATCGGAAGCTCTTGTCACGTCAAGGGAGCGGGTCATGTGCTCGACACCTTCCGCGAGCAGCTGAAGCTTAACGAGCTCGGCGATAAGGTAGAGCTTTCCGGTAAGTTCTGTATGGGAAAGTGCACCGAGGGTGTGTGCGTAACGGTAGACGGAAAGCTGTTTTCCGTCGAACCGAAGAACGCAAAGCAGTTTTTTGAAACCGAAGTTATTGGGAGAATAAAATAATGACTATCAAAGTATGTGTGGGCAGTTCGTGTCACCTTAAAGGCTCGTACGCCGTAATCGAAGAGCTTAAAAAGGTAATAGCCGAGTACGGACTCGAGAAGGAAATCAATCTTCAGGCGAGCTTTTGTCTCGGTCGCTGCGCAAAGGGCGTAAGCGCGAAAGTAGACGACGAGTTTTTGGAAAATCTCAACGGCGATAACGTTCGCGAGGTTTTCGTAAACGAAATACTTCCCAAGCTCAATAAATAAGTACATAATCAGCAACCGAATATAAATACACGTTCGACCGAAAAAGATGCGGCGTTGTTTCGCCGCGTTTTTATAAGGAGCTTAAAAAGTATGGCAGAATATCTTGATTTTAATAAGGCAAACTGTAAAAACTGTTACAGATGTTTGCGAAATTGCCCCGTTAAGGCAATAAAAGTAGAGGACGAGCAGGCTCGCATTATCGACGACCGTTGTATCTTGTGCGGGCATTGCGTAAACGTTTGTCCGCAGAACGCCAAGCGCGTTCACGACGGAGTTACGCAGGTAAAACGACTCCTTGCGTCCGACGCCGAGGTCATCGTATCGCTTGCGCCGTCGTTCGTCTCAAGCTTTGCCGTGTCCGAATTCGGCGTAATGCGCGCCGCGCTTAAAAAACTCGGCTTTGCGGAAGTCGAGGAGACGGCGGTAGGCGCAAACCTAGTTATAACCGAATACGACGCACTGCTCAGAAGCGGCAAGTACAAAAATCTGATTTCGTCGGCTTGTCCGTCGATCGTCCGCATGATCCGCGAATACTATCCCGATGCAGTCGAGTACATAGCGCCCGTAGATTCGCCCATGGTTGCGCACGCAAAGCTGATTAAGCACCGCGCGCCCGCGGCAAAGGTCGTTTTCGTCGGTCCATGTATCGCAAAAAAGCGCGAGGCGGAAGAGAGCAAAGTCGTTGACGGGGTTCTTACGTTCGAAGAACTTAAGAGCTTGTTTGCGGAAGCAGGCATTGACCTTAGTAAGGTCGTATCCGAGCCGATAAAGGAAAATCCCGAATTTGCCAATAAGGCGAAGTTTTTCCCCGTTAACCGCGGAATCATCAAATCGTTCGATTCGTTTGCGGACGGCTACGAGTATTTAAGCGTGGACGGAGTCAAGCGTTGTCAAGAGGTTATGGACGACATCAAGTCGCTCGACGGCTTTTTCCTTGAGCTCAACGCCTGCGAGTTTGCGTGCGTAAACGGACCTTGCTCCACGCTCGGCGAAAACGACGCAATCCGTGCGACCGCGGCAATCCGCCAATACGTCAACCGCGAAACGGCGGGCAAAAAGAGCGAGCGTATCGATTACGCGGGCGTTGACATTTCCGCCGTTTATCCGCCCATCAAAGAAGGCGGCAGAGCGGTTTCGGAGTACGAGATCGAGCAGATACTCAAAAAGACCAACAAGTTTAAGCCCGAGGACGAGCTTAACTGCGGCGCGTGCGGATATTCGACATGCCGCGAAAAAGCCTGGGCTGTGGCAAACGGTTACGCCGACGTCGAAATGTGCCTGCCGTACATGCGCGAGCGCGCCGAAGGGTTATCGTACGACATCATACAAAACAGT
>CAZBTB010000266.1:0-2686 GCA_964494605.1 uncultured Lachnospiraceae bacterium | reverse complement strand
AACCGATTTGTTCATCTGGAATTCTTCAGAATTAATTCCGACCGCGCCGGATTGGAAAAACGCCGATTTAAACGACCCGATTGTTTACACCTGGGCGCTTGCTCCCGATGCCGACGAGGATATTATCGACTTTACTCCGAGCGACAACGGCGCGAGCGTTACCGTCACGGGCAAGAACTACGGCGAAACGGGTCTTACCGTCACGGCAAACGTGCACGGCGAACAGATCAGCGAAACCGTAAACGTTCAGGTAGTAAATCTCTCGGTTAAGTTTTCGTCGACTACGCTCGGCAGTAGCACGGGCGGATTTGCAGTCGATCTTTCGCTTGCGAAAAAGAGCGGCGACGACTACGTTTACGAACAAGTGGACAGCGCAATCACCGCCACGGACGACGGCGAGCCTATTCCCGCGGACAGTATCGTATATGAAATCAAGAGCGGCAGTGAGTTTATAACCTTCGAAGACGGTGTAATTACCGCCGTTAAAGAGGGCGTCGCGGTTATTGCCGGCGATTACGACGGTGCAGGGTTTACCATTAAGGTAAACGTTTACCGTCCCGAAATCACGATTACCGCCGAGCAGGGCAAGCGCATTATGCTCGAAACGGTAGGCGGCGGCAGCGTCGTACTTACCGATAAGCTGGTAGGCACGGTAAGCGAAGCGCTCTTGGATGACGTCGACGTACTCGACAGCTACACCGACAGTACTTCCACCGTCACGTTCAACACCGAGAATTTCCCCTCGCAAGCTAAGGACCTCGGCGACCGCGATATTACGGTGAGCACCGACCGCGCTCTTTACACGATCGAGACGCATATAGCTACAATGTACATAGACGGAGAAACCGCCCTCAATACGTTTATGGCAAAAGGTATCGAAGAGGGCGAAAAAGCAGGAGTGACAAAAGCGGCTATAGGTCTGTTCGAGCTTACCACGGACATTCACTGCGAAGGCGAATATGAAGCAAACCCAACTAGAAATTGGAACCAAAATCAAGGCTTCCGCGGCGTATTCGAAGGCAACGGTCACGTTATTTACAACTTCACCGTGGACAAGAGTATGGGTTTGTTCGACAACGTGGGTACGGGCGCTATCATCCGTAACTTCTCTATGGTAAACGCCAAACGTACCGCAAACGCAGGCTCGCACGCAAACCACAATGAAGGCGGACTGCTTTCCACTGTATGCTGGGGACAGTTCAGCGATATCTTTATTTCGGTTGACGTAAACAGCGAAAACACCGGTTACGGCGACGCTAAAGCTATAAACGTAATTACGGGTGGTGCGCTTGTAGGCTCGAAGTTTACACGTTGCTTCGTCGAATATACCAATAAGTCGGGCGCCGCAAGTCAGGGCTACATGGTCACGAACCCCGCGTATATGACGTATTTCGATAACTGCTTCGTTGTAGGCGCAAACCGCTTGACGGCAAATGGCGCCGAGGACGCTTCGGCTACGGCTTACGGCGCATACCTGACTTACGACGATCTAAAGGCGGCAGAGCATAACTTCCGCGATTGGGAAATTAACGGATTCTGGACGGTCACCGACGGGATTCCCGTGCCTACCGCACTTGTCGACTACTCGGACGTTTCGATAACCAACGGTTCGAGCGATACCACGGTTATACCTTACGGAGACGGAACCTTTAAGGTGAACGCTACGGGTATTTATAAGAATATTGTAATTTCCGAGCAAGGCTACACAATCGATGGTACCGGAAAAATAACCATTCCGTCGGGGGTAGCAAATAACGGCGGAACGTTTACCGTAACGGTAACTTCGCTGCTCGATTCGACCAAGACAGCAACAGCTGTTTACCGTATCTACAAGACGAGATCGGTTGACTTAGATACCGCGGTCGAGTACAAAAATGACGTAAACGAAGGTAAGTTTACACTTGACCTGAATGAGATTGACGGGGTTGACGGAATCGGGACGAACAAATTTTCGCTGTTCGCGGTAAACTCCGAAGGCATTAATTTCACCGGAGACTCTAAGCTCGAGGGCGGCGTGCTCACATTGCCGGCAAGCGACTTAAGTAACCATTGGGGCGCGGGTAATCAGTTTACAGTAACTCTCGACGAAAAAGAGAGCGGCGAGGTCATCGGACAGCTTACGGTAAACGTTACGCTCAAAGTCGTTACTATGTATATCAACAGCACCGAAACGCTCAACTCGTTTATCACCTTCAGCCGTACGAATGGCTTTGTCGACGCAAAAAACAACGCAAAGGGATATTTCGAGGTAAATCAAAGCTTTACCTATGCAGGAACTTACGACTTGTTCGGAACCGCTTACGGCGGCAACGCTACCGAAAACGATATCGATAACGGTTTTGCGGGTACTTTCGAGGGTAACGGAAATACTATCTATAACCTTACCGTAAGTCGCGGCGGATTGTTTAATAAGTCCAACGCGGCGGCAACGATCCAAAATATTTCGTTTGTTAATGCAGATAAGGCTACCGATGCAAACGGCACGGGCGGATTCTTCGGAGCGGTTACCCGTGCGTTGTACAAGAATGTCTATATTTCTCTTAGCGATAATATGACTAAGGTAGGCGATACGTGGGCAAAAGATTCTTCTATATTCGGGTTCACGTCGGACGGTGCAAGATATTACAACATTATCGTCGATTACGTGGATATAAAGAATAACGGCGGAACGTTTTATCCGCACCTT
>CAZBTB010000265.1:0-2688 GCA_964494605.1 uncultured Lachnospiraceae bacterium | reverse complement strand
GCTGCCCACCGATAAAAACTCCATTGTGGTTTTGGGCAGCGGTCCTATCCGTATCGGACAGGGCATAGAGTTCGACTACTGCTCGGTTCAGTGCATTAAGGCAATCAAAGCGGCGGCGTACGAAGCGACAATCGTGAACTCCAACCCTGAAACGCTTTCCACCGACTTTGACGTCAGCGACAGGCTGTACTTCGAGCCGCTCACGCCCGAAGAGGTTCTCAACGTTTTAGAGCTTGAAAAGCCCGAGGGCGTAATCGTTCAGTTCGGCGGTCAGACGGCGATTAAGCTAGCTAAGACCGTAGCCGACGCAGGCTTTAAGATTTTGGGTACGACAGTCGAGTCCATAAACGACGCCGAGGACAGAGAAGAGTTCGACAAGCTACTCACCAGACTTAACATAATGCGTCCTATGGGCAGAACGGTTTTCACGACGCAGGAAGCTCTCGACGCCGCGCACGAGCTCGGGTATCCCGTGCTTGTCCGTCCGTCGTACGTGCTTGGCGGTCAGGGCATGGAGATTGCGTACACCGACACCGAGATCCGCGAGTACATGGATATTATAAACGTCAATACTCAAGAGCACCCCATTTTGGTCGATCAGTACGTTGCGGGCAAGGAGCTCGAAGTCGACGCTATCTGCGACGGCGAAAACGTGCTTATTCCGGGTATTATGGAGCATATCGAGCGCACGGGCGTCCACAGCGGCGACAGTATTTCGCGCTATCCCTCGTCCTTCCTCGGCTCTACGGTGGATAATCTTATCGACATAACCGAAAAGCTCGCTCTGGGTACAAAAACCGTGGGGCTTATCAATATCCAGTTCATATTAAAGGGCGACGATATTTATATTATCGAAGTCAATCCGCGTAGTAGCCGCACCGTTCCGTATATCAGCAAGGTTACCGGCATTCCCATGGTGGGACTTGCCACGCGGTGCTGTTTCGGCGAAAAGCTGACCGATATGGGATTCGGCACGGGGCTTTATAAAAAGAGTAAGTACTATGCCGTCAAAGTTCCCGTGTTCAGCAACGACAAGATTCCCGAGCTTGAAATTTCTTTAAGCCCCGAAATGAAGTCTACGGGCGAAGTTTTGGGCATAGCTCCTACTGTCGGCGAGGCAATCCTAAAAGGCTTGTACGCAAGCGGTATCAACATGAGCAAGGGCGGAATTTTCGTTTCCGTCTCTAATAAGAGCAAGCAGGAAATGCTTCCGCTTGCCAAGGATTTGTTCGGGCTCGGTTACAAGCTGTTCGCAACTTCCGGTACGGCTGCCGCCCTTCGCGACAACGGGGTGGAAGTTACCGAGGTGGGCAAGCTCCACGACTGCGACGACATCGAAAAGATGATTAAATCGGGCGCAGTCAAGCTCATTATCAACACCCCGACAAAGGGAAGAAACACGCGCCGCGACGGTTTTAAGATTCGCCGTCTGGCGGTAGAAAGCGGCGTCAACGTCTTTACCTCGCTCGATACCGTTGCCGCGTTTGTCGAGGCGTTAAAGGTAGGGAAGAGTGACAGCGAACTTACGCCCATTGCCCTTCAGGATATCGAACACGAGGAGTGAGTTTTATGAAGATATTTTCCAACCATGCACATTGTATTCCTAATAGCTATATGCCTGACGCCGAGCCGAGCGACTTATTAAAGCGCCTCGACGGGTTGGGAATAGAGAGGTCGGTCGCCTTTGCTCCTTTCCCGTATCAAATGAACGGCGACAACGGCAACGACTGGCTGTACAAACATATAAAGAGTGAGGATAGGCTTGTCGGTTTCGGTACGGTTGATTTTAACGGTGACGTCAAGGCCGAAGTGCGGAAAATCGTCGATTACGGCTTTAAAGGCGTTAAGGTGCATCCCGCTGCGCAGAAAATCAATATTCTTTGCGAGCCTGCGCGCGTTTTATACGAAGAGGCACAAAAGGCAGGATTGTTCGTCACGTTTCACACAGGCGTTCATTGGCACAGAATTTCCGACTATAATACGCTTTTGTACGACGAGGTAGCGCGCGATTATCCAAAATTAAATGTAGGAATGGAGCATTTCGGCGGATATTGTTTCTTCAAAGAGGCGCTTGCCGTGCTTATCAATTCTCCAAATACCTATGCGGGAATGACAAGTATTTCCGACCGCGGAATGAATAAGTTCTGGTATCAAACCGACGAAAACGTCGCCGACCTATTGTGGCAAGTAGGCGCAGCGCGTTGTATATTCGGACTTGACTTTCCGTATAACTCGCTCGAGCAGAATAAAGTCGATATCAAACGTATTTTAGACCTCGGTATTTCCGATGAAGACAAACAGCTTATTTTAGGCGGCAATCTGCAAAAGCTTCTGTTCGGCTGATAAAAAACCAACGCTTTCCGTTTACCCGTGCGGAAAGCGTTTTTAATTGACGGAAATTTTGAAAAACCCCGTCAAAACGATTGCTTATTTTCTCGAATTGCGCTATAATAACACTTGCGTAAATAAACATGCTGTTATGGCTCAGTAGGTAGAGCACGTCCTTGGTAATTATTAGGTCTGTGGTTGCTATCTACCGAAAAACACCGCAAATACCCCGTTTTTAAGTCGTTTTTAAGGGTTTTGCGAGGTCAGCTTGAAAGTCTTATAAAACTTCTATAAAAAACTCGACCGAAAACCTAAAAAATAGTTATTATGCTGTTATGGCTCAGTAGGTAGAGCACGTCC
>CAZBTB010000264.1:0-2695 GCA_964494605.1 uncultured Lachnospiraceae bacterium | reverse complement strand
CAGTGCCGTAAAAACAATCCTGCGAATTGTTTTTAGCCAAAGCGGGGAACAATCTATGATTGCGACCCGAGCAATATCTCCACAAATCAAAATAGTACAAAGTTGTTGTTTTTTAAGCGTATTGAGCAAAAACAGTCAGTGCATTTGCATTGACTGTTTTTATTTTCGGGTGTACAATTATAGTAATAAATTTGTAAGGAGCGGAAGTATGTTTGAAGTTAAAAAGCCCGTGCTTGCGGCGAATTATTATCCCGAAGCGTGGGAGCGGAAAGAGATAGATTTCGACCTTGATTTAATGGTTGAAATGGGAATCAACTGCGTGCGTATAGCGGAGTTTGCGTGGTCGACGATGGAGCCGAAAGAGGGCGAGTTTGATTTTTCGTTGTTCCGCGAGGTGGTGGACAAGTGCCTCGCGCGCGGCATTGCGGTGGTAATGGGAACGCCCACGGCATGTCCGCCCAGATGGCTGACGGAAGCGCACCCCGAAGTTTTCATGCAGGCAATCAACGGCAAATTGGCGCACGGCGGACGGCGTGACTGCTGCAGCAATAACGAAACGTATTTAAAGTACTGCGACCGGATCGTCGAGAAAATGGCAAAGGAGTTTGCCCGTGACGAGAATATCATCGGGTGGCAGATAGATAACGAGATTGAGCCGCAGAACCACGGCGGCAGAGGCTGCGTTTGCCCGACCTGCGAAAAAAAGTACCGCGAATTTTTGGAAAAACAGTTCGGCGGCTATATAGACAAGCTTAACCGCGAGTGGGGATACTTCGTGTTCTCGCAAAACCTCGACGGCTTCGGACAGCTTCATTCGCCCACGCCCGTTGTGTGGGAACATCCGTCAAACAGGTATTGGTGGTCGCGTTTCCAGAACGAAACCTACCTGGCGTTTATCCGCCGTCAGTACGATATATTAAAGAAGTACGTGTCCGTTCCCGTCGGACACGACAGCATGCCCATAATAAATCTCGATTATAATATTCTCGGTCAGGATATGGACGTCATGCAGTACAATCATTACGACTTCGGCGGCACAGACGACAAAAACGGCAATTTCAAGCTCGGCGACAGCACTTTTTGGTATGACTTTCTCCGTCCCATGAAAGACCGCAAGTTCTGGATAACCGAAACATCATGCTGTTGGAACGGCGGAACCATCGCAAACTATATGCGTCCGTACGGGTTTAACGAAGTCAACGTTTGGCTGGGCGTTCTCAAAGGCGCGGAATACACGGGTTATTGGCTGTGGCGTTCGCATTACGGCGGGCAGGAGCTTATGCACGGCGCGTGCGTCACAAGCTCCGGCAGACCCTCGCACGTTGCAGCCGAAATAAAGCGTTTAAGCGCCGAGTTCGATAAATACGGCGAGCTTATGAACGGCACGGACGTAGTCAGGTCGGACATAGGTATTCATTTGTCCTGTAAGTCGTTCGATATGATAACGGGGCAAAGGCTTGTGCCCGATTTCGGTTTCGATTCGTTGCGCGACGACTTTTATATGCCGCTGCGCCGTGCACAGTACAATCCCGACGTGCTTGCGCCGTTTGTAAATCCCGACGGCTACAAGCTGATATTTACGCCTTATTTTCTCAATCTTGATGAAGAGAATACGGGCAGCCGTATGCTCGAGTGGGTTAATAACGGCGGCGTGTGGATCGTCGGTCCTTTTACCGATATAAGAAATGCGAGCGCGGCAAAGTTTACAGACAGAGTATTGGGTGTATTGGAAAATATTGCCGACGCAACTCAGCTTTACTATCTGCCCAAGGGCGAAAGCTACAGATTAAAGTACGGCAAAACCGAGCGCGATTTTACTTCGCTTATCTATGACGTTTACAAGACGGGAGAAAGCGCGAAATCGGTCGTAACGTACTCGAGCGGCGAGTACACCAAAGGGCTTTCCGCCGTGACCGAAACTTCTTACGGCAAGGGCAAAATAGTGTTGCTCGGCGTTATTCCCGACAGTGAGCTTATCCTGTGGCTAACCGAGAAGTATGCAAAAGAGCTTAATATCGCCGCTCCCGTAAAAGCAAGTCCGTCGGTCGTAACCGTAATGAGAAAAGGCGAAGCCGGCGAGGTTTTCGGCGCGGTTGAAGTAGAGCATGCGCCTGCTTACGCTGTCTGCCCGTTTGACGGAACGGACGTTATCGGAGGCAAAAAATACCATAAAAACGACAAGATCGAGCTTGCTCCCTACGGCGTGTCGGTCGTGGTAAAAGATTAAAGGCTCAAAAAAACCGCAATGTTGTGTCGAGAAATCCGATTTCGCACGTTCTAGGGGCGATTTTGGGCGAATTAAAGGCATAGTGAGATTTTATGACAGTAAAAAATAAAGCGTTTTAAGGCTAAAACGCTTTATTTTTTTGCTCGTTTATGGTATAATTATCAGGTAGAAAATTCCTATAAGGAGCTTAAAATGTCAAATAAAGTAGACAACGCTTACGACTCGAGTGAAATTCAGATTCTGGAGGGGCTCGAGCCTGTCCGTAAGCGTCCCGGTATGTATATCGGTTCGACGGACGAAAGAGGACTTCACCACCTTATCGTCGAGATTGTTGACAACAGCGTGGACGAATCGCTTGCCGGATTTTGCGATACCATTACGGTGGAGCTCACCAAAGAAGGCGCGGTTGCCGTTACCGACAACGGTCGCGGTATCCCCGTCGACATTCACCCGCAGGAGGGCGTTTCC
>CAZBTB010000263.1:0-2701 GCA_964494605.1 uncultured Lachnospiraceae bacterium | reverse complement strand
GAGCTGATAAACGGAACGCCGCTCGTCTTGACCGCATTGCCGATAAGGCTGTCGCGCTCGCCGAACCCGTCCATTATGATAATTGCGTTAGTTGTTTTCATAAAATACCTCTTAGCTAAGGCAACGTTGCCGCTTACGCCTTAACTCCCGCACTTACAACTACCGAAAAATCCTTAGCCTTAAGCGATGCGCCGCCGATAAGACCGCCGTCGATGTCGCTCATTGCCATAAGCTCGGCTGCGTTCTTGGCGTTCATGCTGCCGCCGTACTGAATACGGACGCGGTTAGCCGTTGCTCTGCCGTATTTTTTAGCCAACGTCTTACGAATGAACTTAATCGTGTCGTTTGCCTGCTCGCTCGTTGCGGTTTTGCCCGTGCCGATTGCCCAGACAGGCTCGTAAGCGACAACAATCTTCTTGGCGTCCTCTTCGGAAATCTCCTCGAAAGCGCCCTCGATCTGCTTGTAAAGAACGCTCTCGGTAAATCCGCCCTCGCGCTCTTTAAGCGTTTCACCTACGCAAACAATGGGTTTAAGGTTGTACTTAAGCGCCTGAACGGTACGCATGTTAACGGTTTTGTCCGTCTCGCCGAAGTACTGACGGCGTTCGCTGTGACCGATAACGACGTACTCCGCGCCCGCTTCCAAAAGCATATCTGCGCTGATTTCACCCGTAAACGCACCCTTATCCGCCCATGCGACGTTCTGCGCGCCCACGCGAATCTTGCTGCCCTTGACGAGCTTTTTTACTCTTTCGATATCGGTAAAAGGAACGCAAACCACAATATCAACATTCTTAACGTCCTTAACGAGCGGTTTAAGTTCGTTTAACAGCGCCTCGGCTTCGGCTTTGGTGTTGTTCATTTTCCAGTTGCCTGCAATGATAGGTTTTCTCATGATAATAATATCTCCTTATATTTGTTTCGGCATTTCGCCGCTTTTAACTATTTTACAAAATTCTGTCTGACGTACTCGTACACGACAACGCCTGCCGCAACCGACGCGTTGAGCGAATTGACCTTGCCTCTTACGGGCAAAGAAACAACGCCGTCGCACTTGCTCTTCGTCAGACGCTTGACTCCGCTGCCCTCGCCGCCTATAACAAACGCCGTCGCGCCCGTGAGCTTAGACTTATAAACGCTTTCGCCGTCCATGTCGGCTGCGTAAACCCAAACGCCTTTTTCCTTAAGCTCGTCGATCGCGTCGTTAATATTTGTGACTTTTGCAACCAACGTGTGCGCCGCCGCACCAGCCGAAACCTTAACGACCGTATCGTTGACCGACACGCTGCGGTGACGGGGAATAACCACGCCGTGCACGCCCGCACACTCGGCAACCCTGATGATACTGCCGAGGTTATGCGGATCCTCCACTCCGTCGAGAATCAGAATAAAAGGCGGCTCGCCTTTGCTCTCGGCTAAGTAAAGAATGTCGTCAAGCTCGGCGTACTTAAAGTCGGTCACCTCGGCAATAAAGCCTTGGTGCTTCTTTCCGTCCGCCTCGCGGTCGAGCGTTTCCTTCGAATAGAAAAAAATCTTAATTCCGCGCGATTTGGCGTCGTTGATTATGCGCTGAGCGCCTACGTCCTTTTGATCCTTAGCCGCAACAAGCCTGTCTATCGTCTGACCCGACTTTAACGCTTCGGCTACGGCGTTTCTGCCTATAATTTTCATAATTTATTTTCCTTTATGCTTCGAAAAAATCTTTCGGAGCCGTATTTTCATATTCGGTGAACCTGATCGTAAAACCGCCCGTTTCGATAGGTTCGCTTGCACTTATTTGCTTAAAGTCTGCGTTTTCGTCGAGGTTAGGGTAAAACACTTCCGCGCCGCCGTCGGCGTCGACCTTGGTCACAAGCACGCGCTCGCAGAACAGGAGCATTGTTTTATAGAACATCGCTCCGCCCACAACGAATATATCCTCGTCGCGGTACTTGATTAAAACTTCTTTAAGCTCGTTAAGCGAATCGACGATTTCGCAATCGTCGCGCTTTTCTCCGCCCGGGTACAGTACGACGTTTCTGCGGTTAGGTAACGGCTTACCGCCCGGAAACGACTTTAACGTATTACTGCCCATTACTATGACCTTGCCCGAAGTCGTTTGCTTAAAAAACTTCATGTCCTCGGGCAAATGAAACAACAGGTTGTTATTCTTGCCTATTCCCCACTTTTTGTCCACGGCAACAATGGCCTTAATCATATTGCCACCTCGATCTTTTTGCCCATGGGCGTAAAGCGGTAATCCTCAAGCTCGAAATCCTCTACCTTAAAATCGTAAAAATCTGTTACGTCGCGCTTTATTTTAAGCTTGGGAGCAGGGAACTTTTCTCGGTTAAACAGCTCCTCGCAAAGCGGAATGTGTCTGTCGTAAATATGCGCGTCGGCAATTACGTGCACAAGCTCTCCGGGCTTTAAGCCGCTTACTTTAGCCATCATGATAACGAGCATGGCGTACTGCACGACGTTCCAGTTGTTGGCGGTAAGCATGTCCTGCGACCGCTGATTGAGTATAGCGTTCAGCTTGCCGTCCGCAACGTTAAAGGTCATCGAGTACGCGCAAGGGTAAAGGTTCATTTCGTGCAAGTCGGCGTGGACATAAATGTTCGTCATGATACGGCGCGACCACGGATTGTGTTTTAAGTCGTACAGCACCCTGTCAACCTGGTCGAACTCGCCCTCTTTATAGCGGTGCTTTACTCCAAGC